>JABGVU010000008.1 GCA_018645865.1 Flavobacteriales bacterium | reverse complement strand
TCATATAACCACTCAAATTCCAATTGGCATTTAAAGGTATTTTATAAGTAGCTGGAATAGTTGTACCAGAAATACTAAGTGTATCATCAACCAATACTTTTACCCAATAACCATAACCATCAGTAAACTGAGTTAAAGTATTAAGGAAAGGTAAGCCATTAGGATTATAAAGTGATGAACCTTGATTAAAGGCAGTAACATAAACTAAATTTCCTGGCATAAGTGAGCTAAAAATATTAGTCATATCATTATTATTTGGCGACTTATTTGTTGAAATTAAATTCCAACCTGCAGTTAAAGGAATTACATCCTCATTATCAGCAAGTGTTATAGTTACCCAAGCGGTATCAGAAGCATTACCATTAACATCAAAATGAACAACACCATAAGTGTAAGTGCCACCAGAGAGTGTAGAAACATCCAATGTCATAGTATCAACTACACCTAATGATGTAAAACCATTTGATGATATTACATTCGAATAAGCATAATCGGGTACTGCTGGTGCATCCCAATAAACAACAACATCATCAGTATTTGCCACTGCCATAGCTGAAGCTATAGGAGCACTTGGTGCAATATCATCAGTAGAGTAACCACATAGTACATTAGAGTACCAATAAGTTGAACTATCACCAGTGTGTGCGGTAATAAAAAAACATGAGTTAAACATTCCTGAAACTAGGTTAGAATCTCCAAGTGTTGTAGCAGAGTAAGCGTAAGCATTAATATTATTTGCTGGCATGTCACCCAACAATTCCCAATTTCCATTTTGCAAAGAGTCAACTATCACTCCATTCACATCAAAATTTCTCCAAATACTATATCCTGTAACATTATTAGATATAGAAGCATCATCCCAAAGTGAGGCATTAAATAAGACCCCTACCAAACCACCTTGATCTTGAGGAGAATCTTCAATAGAAGTAATTAAAGGCGAACCATCAAGAGCTGGGCTTCCTCCCCAATACCAGTTTTCAGGACCTCCGTACATACCCATATCTGATCTTGGGCCGCCAAGACCTTGAGGCATAAAGTTATCTGATTCATAAATATATCCACCATCAATGCAATCAGATAATGTGCCTAAATGATATAGATTATCAACATATAAAGGATTTGCATCAATTGCACCAGCGCCAATCACCCTATTGCTATTACTAATTCCTGAATTACTGGTAATACCATAACTATTAATTCCTTGAATTGAACTATAATCAATAAGGGTTAATCCTCCATTATCATTTGCAGAAGAATAGGAAATATAAATCTGACTAAAAGTTGAAGAGTATTGGTTGTTCCATAAAATAGAATTATTTATACTAGTAAAAGTTTGAGTTGAATTTTGATATATACCTTTACCTATATTATCATTGACATTAGCATAATTTAAATACAAATAACCGCTATTATTAATACCATGTGAATTATTTCTTGAAATAGATGTGTTGTCAAGTTCTAAGTTTGAACCAGAACCACTATTATTTATTCCCACCGAACCATTATCCTCAATAAAAGAGTATTTTATTTTAAGATTATTAGATGAGTTATCTATACCATTAGCTGATGCATCTCGCACAATAATATTTTCTAAATAGCTAGTACCTACGCCCCCTATTGATAAAGAATTACTTGTTGAATTCGTAAAATTACTATTCTTAATTTCAGCATAACCTGTTATACCATAGTTTAAATATCGGCCATCAAAATTAGATTGATTAACTATTAGCGTATCCAAAGAAGATCCAACGCTCATACTATAATTATTAAAATCACAGTTAATTAAATTAACCTTCTTGAATCCTGAGTGTAAATTAAGTTGCTCATAAAGGCTAGAAGCATTAAAACTATAATCATCTGCGATAAAGACACAATTATTTGCAGTAAAGCTCTCAGCCTCTGCATATATTTTGGAGCTTATTGTACTGTTATTAAAAAAGATATGTTTGTCTGTAGGGTTAGGTGAGTTAATAGAAATATTGTCAATATAAATATAATTTGTTCTGTTAGAATACGTATAGACTTCAAATCTGAATTTTACAAGATCACCAACATTTGTTGAAATAGAGTGGGAGCTATTTACATAGCCTGAAGTCGTACTAGATGTATTTAAAAGAGTTTGCCATGAACCATTATTTAAGCAATATTCAACTGTAAACTCACCATAACCTTGATTATTGTAATCATAATCATACTTAAAATCTAAAGATATTGATGTTCCACAAGTATAATTTTGAGTGGTAAAATCATAAGTTCCGCTTGAAGAATAAAGATAATAATACCAATCACCGGCATACGCATTATAGTTATAGTTATACACTCCATAAGAACTACTAGATACATTTTCAGACCAGCCACTAGGTAAGTTTCCGTCCTCAAACCCATAAAAACTTGGCCCACCCCCAAAAGATAAATCTGCTGAATTAATTGTAGAATTGTTTATAACAGAGGGCTGGGTTACTGATGTATATAAATTAGTTTGTAAATCATCAAAAGAATTAATTTGCAGGTTATAAATATTGAAGGCATAGTTTGTACTTGCAGTAAGAAATTTTAAAACAATTGAATCACCACTATTAACAACATTTGACAAGTCGTATATATATAGATCTCTAACTCTACTCGAACTGTAGCCCCAAGTATCTAAGGAAGTATAATTACTTCCTCCATCTAAACTATATAAAATTTCACCCCCCAATACCTTTTGATCAATTTCAATAATACAACGATCTGAATTTATTATGAATGGATTTGTATAGACGTTAGGATTACTTATGTAAGGAGCTTTATAAAGATGAAAATATCCACTCGAATTATAATATGCATAATTATAATTATAACCATTACCAGCTTGAGTTGCAGTTGGAAGATTATTAAAGAAATTTGTAACACTGGACTGAGAATTAAAACTAATATTTAATAATTCCAACTCATCTCTATCGTAGTCAATATTACAATAGGTTAAAGAATCTGTGTTTTTAATATCTAAAATATTAAAATTCATAAATGTAATACTATCACTTTGAGTGCCGTTAGCAAATAATTGACCTTCACAGTTAAATTCATAACCATTTCCATCAATATAAACTCCAGGTTCTAAATATAAATGTGACCCTGAGCTTACACTAATATTTCCTGTAACATTATAAGGACTGCTAATTGCATATAATGTATCACTTAAGGCTCCACTAAGCTCACTTACAGCACTTGCCTGCATAAAAACATTATATGTAGGGTTATAAGGATCATTACTATAAATAGTAAGTATGGAGGAAATACTACCTGATATAATTGCATTATAAGTAATTGTTATTGTAGAGGTATTTCCTTGTGCTATGGTAAGTGATGTTGGGCTTACTGAAAAATAAGCATTAGATGATGTGATATTACTAACAATCATTGTTCCAGAACCATTATTTGTAATGCTTAAATTAGTAGATAAAGTGTTGCCAATTGAAGTTGATCCTAAATTTAAGGAATCGGCACTAACAACAATTGCTACCTGAACACCCTCTCCATTTACTACAAGTGAACCATTTCCAAAAATAGAACCAGTCCAGCTAAGAGTATTTGTAAAATTACCTGTTAAGGTTGGATTAAAGCTCAGTTGTATAGTTGTTGAATCTGACGCACCAATTAATACAGAATTGCTACTAATACTAAACGGAGCAGCAATACCCGTCAGAGTTAAAGTTTGTTGCGCTGCAACAGTATTGACAAAAACAACATCAATAGTTGTTGTGCTATCGACTGTAGTTGGTGTAAAAGCATAAGGAGAGTTAATTTGAGCTATTACTCCTGTTCCTGTTTGTGCCTTAATAAAAAATGCACAAAGCATTATTAAGCAAATTGTAAGTAATTTTTTCATGATAAAAAGTTTTGGTTTATGTTATTGTAATTGTCGTTTTTGTTTGTGGAACAAATTACAAAATATTTTTCAATTGAATTCTACGTGTTTTACGTACTGAATATTTACTTAAGTGATTTATGCACAGTATATTATGTTTTTTTTACTAAATATAGAATTCAATCTTTCATACTTTTTTCAAAATATATTGATGGATTCTATTCTTTTTTTAATTGAGTTTTTTGAGTGTTTTTTAGTCATTTCATTTTGAATTTTTTGTGGTCATTTTTAAGTTGTTTTTTACTCATTTTTTGGGCCTTTTTTTAAGATACACTTCTAATTTACTAAGCATTTTTTTACTTATTTATTTGATGTGTTTTCTAAAAATTAAATTTTATATTTAATTTACTCATATCATTATAAGCATCAAGAATTAATTTGATTTTCTGAGTAGTCTTTTATTTTATAAAATAATTATTATATAACTATTCTATTGCCTGCCGATCTAAATTATCACCTCTAAAATATCAGTA
>JABGVU010000009.1 GCA_018645865.1 Flavobacteriales bacterium | reverse complement strand
TTTGCTCCCCCTCTAGGACTCGAACCTAGGACCCTCTGATTAACAGTCAGATGCTCTAACCAGCTGAGCTAAGGAGGAGTGTTGTTAAAATGGCTGCAAAAATACCACAAAGGTTGAAATAATAAAATATATTTGCAAAAAAATAATTATGAGTGTTTTAGTGGTAGGAACAGTGGCTTTTGATGCAATAGAAACTCCATTTGGAAAGACAGACAAAATAGTTGGAGGAGCAGCAACATATATTTGTTTATCTTCATCATTTTTTTCTAAAAACCTAAACCTAGTATCTGTTGTTGGAGAGGATTTTCCTTCTGATGCAATACAAACTCTTAAAAACAAATCAGTAGATATTGATGGTTTACAAATAAAAAAAGGAGAAAAAACATTTTTTTGGTCAGGAAGGTATCATAATGATATGAACACTAGAGATACACTAGACACTCAATTAAATGTATTAGAGAATTTTGACCCAATTGTACCCAAAAAATATCAAGAATCAGAATTTTTAATGCTAGGAAACTTAATGCCAAGCGTTCAAAAAAAAGTGTTAAGCCAAATGAAGAAAAGGCCAAAACTAGTAGTCTTGGATACAATGAATTTCTGGATGGATCTTTTTATGAATGATCTAAAAGAAGCTTTAAAAGAAGTTGACGTGTTAACGATAAATGATGAAGAGGTAAGGCAGCTTTCTGGAGAATATTCATTAATAAAAGCAGCAAAAATAATTTTAGCAATGGGTCCTAAATACTTAATAATTAAAAAAGGAGAGCATGGAGCTCTTCTGTTTAACAATGAAGAAATATTTTTTGCTCCAGCCTTACCTTTGGAAGAAGTGTTTGACCCCACAGGAGCTGGAGATTCTTTTGCAGGTGGATTTATAGGGTATTTAGCAAAAACAAATGACATCTCTTTTGAAAATATGAAAAGAGCTGTTATTAATGGTTCTGCAATGGCATCTTTTTGTGTTGAAAAATTTGGGACAGAAAAATTAACAGAAATTACTCAGAAGGACCTTAATGTAAGAATAAATGAATTTGTAAAACTAGTTAAATTTGATATTTCCTTAAAATAAGGAAGAATCAGGGTTGGCTACATTATTTTCATACCAAGTATCAATATGAAGATTATTAGAATCAGCCGCCTGTACAGCTAATACATCACACCTTTCATTTTCTTTATTATTAGCATGACCTTTTACCCAAATAAAACTTACTTTTTGTTTTCTGTAAATTTTTAAGAAACGAATCCATAAGTCAGGGTTTTTCTTTTTGTTAAAATTTTTATTTTCCCAACCAAACACCCATTTTTTTTCAACTGAATCAATAACATATTTTGAATCAGAATAAATGGTTATTACTGAGTTTTTATTTTTAATGCTTTCTAAAGCAACAATAACAGCTAACAATTCCATACGATTATTGGTTGTAAGCCTAAACCCTTGCAGCAACTCTCTCCTATGTATACCACTAATCATCACAATTCCATATCCACCATTTCCAGGGTTTCCTTTTGCTGACCCGTCTGTATAAATAATAATACTCATTAATTAAATGTTTTTTTAAGATTGCCAATAAGGCATTTATTTTTATAATTTTTTAATCATTTTTTCAATAGCAATAGGAAAATAATTGTGCTCTAATTTTTGTATTTTTTGAATTAACGTTTCTACAGTTTCATTAATGGAAACGACACACTTCTTTTGTAAAATAATTTTTCCTTCATCATAGTTTTGATTCACAAAATGAATACTAATCCCACTTTCAGTTTCTTTATTTTCAATTACAGCTTTATGTATATTACTACCATACATTCCTTTTCCACCATATTTTGGCAATAAAGAAGGATGAATATTGATAATACGATTTATGTAGCTATTAACCATTATAGCGGGTAGTTTAAGCAAAAATCCAGCCAATATGATAATATCAACATCAAGGTTTTGTAGTTTTTTATGCAAATCAACAAAATTATTCAGTTCGTATTGAGTAAATATATATACTGGAATATTCAGTTTATTAGCTCTTTTGACAATAAAGGCTTCTTGCTTGTTTGTGCAAATTAAAACCACTTCAACATCAGATGAGTCAATAAAATAATTGTAGATATTTTCGGCGTTTGAACCCGAACCAGAAGCGAATATTGCGAGTTTTTTTGGCATTATTAATTTTTCATCAAAAATACTATAAACAAAGTTATGTTAAAATAGAAAATAAGAAAGGTTGCAAGTTCTTTAATTTATAGTTTTATTTGCACTTTAATAATTAAAACATTTAAATATGTCAGATGTAGCAGAAAAAGTAAAAGCAATTATTGTTGACAAATTAGGAGTTGACGAAAGTGAGGTAACTAATGAAGCTAATTTTACTAATGATTTAGGGGCTGATTCCTTAGATACAGTAGAGCTTATTATGGAATTTGAAAAAGAATTTGACATTCAAATTCCAGATGATAAAGCAGAAGCTATTGAAACAGTTAGTGATGCGATTTCATTTATTAAGGCGGCATAACCAATTAAAATGAAAAGTAGAAGAGTGGTTGTTACTGGAATAGGCGCTTTAACCCCTATTGGTAATAACTTAGAGGATTATTGGAAATCCTTGCAAAATGGGGTAAGTGGTGCTGCGCCAATTACTCATTTCAATGCTGAAAACTTTAAAACACAATTCGCTTGTGAGGTTAAAGGTTTTGATGTTACTGATTTTATTCACAGAAAAGAAGCGAGAAAAATGGATTTGTTTTGTCAATATTCCTTGATAGCCAGTGATGAAGCAATTATAGACTCTGATTTAAATTTGGATGAAATTAATCTCGATAGAGCTGGAGTTATTTGGGGGTCTGGTATTGGTGGTATGAATAGTTTTCAACAAGAAGTTGCAAATTTTGCTCAAGGAAATGGAACGCCTAGGTATAATCCATTTTTTATTCCAAAACTTATATCAGATATTCCTGCGGGCCACATATCAATAAAATATGGATTTAAAGGACCTAACTTCACTACTGTTTCTGCTTGTGCGTCATCAACAAACTCTCTTATAGATGCGGTTAATTATATCAAATGGAATAAGGCGGATATTTTTATTACTGGAGGATCTGAAGCCTGTATTTTTGAAACAGGAATAGGTGGTTTTAACGCAATGATGGCTTTATCAACCAGAAATGATGATCCAAAAACAGCTTCTCGTCCTTTTGACAAGGGTAGAGATGGTTTTGTAATGGGTGAAGGAGGAGGAGCAGTTGTAATTGAAGAATACGAACACGCTATTAAAAGAGGGGCAAAAATTTATGCAGAAATAGTAGGTGGAGGTTTAACGGCTGACGCTCATCATATAACCGCGCCACACCCTGAAGGTTTGGGTGCGCGTAATGTAATGCGGTTAGCAATTGAGGAGGCTGGAATTCCTGTAACAGATGTAGATTACATCAATGTTCACGGAACATCAACCCCGCTTGGTGATATAGCAGAAATAAAAGCAATTAAAGCTTTGTTTGGTGAACATGCTTATAACTTAAATATCAGCTCGACAAAATCAATGACAGGACACTTATTGGGTGCTGCTGGAGCTATTGAGTCAATTGCTTGTATTATGGCGGTTAAGGATGATATTATTCCCCCTACCATTAATCACTTTACTGATGACCCTAATATTGACAACAAATTGAATTTAACACTCAATAAAGCACAAAAAAGAACGGTGAACTACGCCCTAACCAATACTTTTGGTTTTGGAGGTCATAACGCCTCTGTTTTATTTAAAAAATATACATCATAACATTTTTAAAACGAATATATGAAAGATTTGTTTTTTACAATAAGAACAAATCTTCTTTGTTTAAAATATTAGGTTACAACCCAATACATAAAGAAATATACCTAAAAGCATTACAACATAAATCTTATAGTATTAATGAAAATAACGAACGTTTAGAGTTTTTAGGAGATGCTATTTTGGATTTTATTGTTGCGAAGCAGTTGTATTTAGAATACCCAAGGAGGGAAGAAGGGTTTTTATCACAACAAAGGGCAATAATAGTAGGAAGAAAACACTTGAACTTAGTTGGAAAGAAAATCTTATTAGATTCCGATATTAAAAACAGGCTTAAAGTAATTCCTAAAAGCGTTTATGGAAACACCCTTGAATCAATTATTGGAGCTATTTATATTGATAAAGGAATAAAACAAGCAGAACAATTTATTACTAAACATATCTGTAGTTCAAGGTTTATTGAGGAGCTTTCTGACATAGATTACAAGAGTAAGTTGATAAAGCTATCACAAAAATTAAAATTAAAAACAACATACAAGGTTTTAAATAGAGAGGGGCCTAGTCATAAGCAAGAATTCTTGGTTGCTGTTTATATAGAAAACATTAAAAAAGCAGAAGCAAAAGCATCATCAATTAAGGAAGCAGAACAAAAAGCTGCTAAAAAAGCATATAATAGTGTATTTTAGCAATTATGAAAACACGGTTTACATTAGGTTGTGCTGAAGAAGTTGATTTTGTTGTGTTAGCAATAAACAGCCATATAAAAGCCTACAAATTGTGTTGGAATATTAATAGCTCAATGCAATTAAAGTTTGAAAAAAAAAACGATCATAATATTAAAGAAGATTTGTGGTTTTCAAGATATACTTATATTTCAGATGACGGAATAGAGTATGATTTATTAGCTAATCGCTCGAAAAAAGGATATTTAGTTCCAAACCAAAAAAGTGTTAATTATTTTTTGGTTGTGAAGAATGATTATTGGGAGCAGGATAAGCTGCAGTTTATAAGTAAATTAAGAAATACACCAGATGTTCTGTTGGTTTTTGAGATAGATATGGTAAGTTTAAAATACATAGATAGATTTATTTTTAATGATAAGGAAAACTAAAATAATAGCGACCATAGGTCCATCAACATCATCTAAAGTGATGTTAAAAAAACTTATATTGAAAGGTGTTAATGTGTGTAGGTTAAACTTTTCTCATCTTAAACATGATGTGGCAAAAGAGATTATTACAAACATAAAAGAGATAAACCAAGAGTTAAATACGCATACGGCTATTTTAGCTGATTTGCAAGGTCCTAAAATAAGGGTTGGTGTGTTTGAGAGGCCAATCCAACTTAAAAAAGGAAAAAAAATAATCTTTAGCACAAAAAGAAAAAAAGACGCGATTCACATAAGCTATGCTAATTTTGCAAAAGATGTAAGTCCAAAAGAAAGGGTGTTGTTGGATGATGGAAAACTAAACTTGGAAGTAGTGAGTACAAATAAGAAAGATACAGTAGTTTTAGAAGTGATATTTGGAGGTTTATTGCAATCAAGAAAAGGGGTTAATTTACCAAACACAAAAATTTCTTTACCTTGTTTAACAATAAAAGACAAGGAAGATTTATCTTTTGTGCTTGCTGAAAAAATAGAATGGATTGGCTTGTCTTTTGTGCGCTCAGCTAATGATGTTAAAATCTTAAAAAAGATAATTGACAAGCAAAATCTGAATCATAAAGTAATTGCAAAAATTGAAAAACCAGAATCAATAAAAGATATTGATGCTATTATTCAAGCAACTGATGCTATTATGGTTGCTAGAGGGGATTTAGGTGTTGAAGTTCCTCCTCACAAAGTACCAGTATATCAAAAGATGATAGTTGAAAAATGTATACAACATGCTAAACCAGTTGTGATTGCTACTCAAATGCTGGAAAGCATGACTAACAATCCAACAGCAACAAGAGCGGAGGTGAATGATGTGGCAAATTCAGTAATTGATGGAGCTGATGCCATGATGTTAAGCGGAGAAACATCAATTGGAAAACACCCTTTAAAAGTAGTGGATACAATGAGAAAAATTATTCGTGATGTTGAGAAAAGTGAACATAGTATTTCAAAAAACATAGAAGATAGAGAGTTGTTGGATGATAAAAGAATACTAACAAATGCCATCTGCTCAAATGCTTGTTTTGTTGCGAAACAAACAAAAGCAAAAGCAATAATTACAGTTACTTATTCTGGATTTAATACGATAAAAATATCAAGCTATAGACCTAATGCTTTTATTTATGCTTTTACAAACAACCATACGATTTTAAACACACTAAGTTTAATTTGGGGAGTAAGAGGTTTTTATTATGATAGAGGAACAACAACCGATCAAACCATAAAAGAAACAAAAGAAATTTTAAGAGAGTTAAAATTTTTAAAAAAAGGAGATTTAGTAGTAAACTTAGCTAGCATGCCTGCTCAAGAAAAAGGCATGACAAACATGATGAAATTAAGTAAAGTAAAATAAACACCAAAAATGATAAATACAGCATTATTAGCAGAAATTTGCAAGGTTGCAGGAGCGCCAGGACACGAACAAAGAGTAAGAGAAATTGCACTAAGAGAGGTAAAGTCTTTAGTAGATGAAATAAGAATAGACAACATGGGAAATGTTGTGGCAATAAAAAAAGGAAAAGAAAGCAAACGAGTAATGATTGGCGCTCATATGGATGAGATTGGATTTATTGTTACTCATATTGATAACAAAGGGTTTGTTTATTTTCATACTTTAGGTGGTTTCGACCCAAAAACACTAACTGCACAAAGAGTAATTATACATGGTACAGAAGATATTATTGGGGTAATGGGGGGCAAACCAATTCATTTGATGAATGCTACCGACAGAGCAAAAGTCCCCACTATTAAGGATTATTTTATTGACACAGGAAGACCAAAAAAAGAATTAGATAAAATAATTTCAGTTGGTGATACTATTACAAGAAGCAGTGAATTAATTGAAATGGGAGATTGTATAAATTGTAAATCTTTGGACAATAGAGTGTCTGTATTTATCTTAATTGAGATGTTTCGTGAAATGAAAACCCCCCCCCCTTATGATGTATATGGTGTGTTTACTGTGCAAGAAGAAATTGGAATTAGAGGTGCGAATGTTTCTTCTATGGATGTAAACCCAGATTTTGGCTTTGGATTAGACACTACTATTGCTTGGGACACTCCAGGAAGCACAAAACAAGAACAAGTATCTGCTTTAGGTGATGGAGCTTGTATTAAAGTGATGGATTCCGCTACTGTTTGTGATTATAGAATGGTAAAATACATGAAGGAATTAGCAAAAAAGAAAAAATTAAAAACACAATTAGAGATATTACCCGCAGGAGGAACAGATACAGCAGGAATACAAAGAATGAACCCAGGTGGTTGTATTGCTGGGGCGGTTTCTATACCAACAAGACATATACATCAATCAATTGAAATGGTACACAAAAAGGATATAAGAGGTGCAATTGATTTGTTACGACATTCAGTAGAAAACCTACATACTTACGATTGGAGTTTTAGGTAATTCTATTTATATAATCATGTAAATAAATATTAGGCTTTAATCCTACTACTCCTTAAGATCTCCTTTTTCAGCTTTCATTTGTGGGAAAAACAATACATCTTGTATAGAATTACTATTGGTCATAATCATAGAAAGCCTATCAATACCAATACCCAAACCTGCAGTTGGTGGCATTCCGTATTCTATCGCTCTTAGGAAATCTTCATCCAATAACATTGCTTCATCATCTCCTTTTTTCCTAAGTTCCAATTGCTCTTCAAATCGTGCTCTTTGGTCAATAGGATCATTCAATTCCGAAAAGGCATTACAGATTTCTTTTCCATTACAAATCGCTTCAAACCGCTCAACCAAACCTTCATGCTCTCTGTGTTTTTTTGCCAATGGCGACATCTCAACAGGATAGTC
>JABGVU010000082.1 GCA_018645865.1 Flavobacteriales bacterium | reverse complement strand
CTTATACTCTTCAAATGTTAATTCATCTTTTCCTTTTAAGTCTTGCCCCCATCCTATCAAAGGCAAGCAAATTAGTATTAGTATTATTTTTTTCATTTTTAGTGTATTTAAAATTTCCAATTTCTCCAATCATTAATAACCTTTGAACTTGTGTTTACTTTTGGGTCTTGTTCTTTTTTATTTTCCTTTAATGATAGTAATGAAACATTATCATCTAAATAATCTGATAATTCTCCCATACTTACATCTCCTTTAGTCTCTTGTAATTTCTTTAATAAATGATATGTAAACATACCATGACCTTCTTTGTGATGAGGAAGTGCTGATTGATCTTTACTACTTGCTGAGAATACCACCAAATTCCCACTTAAACTTCCTTCTTTAGGTTTTACTTTAACTCCTCTTGATGCTATTAAACCTGAGTTCCTTCCTCCACCTGTAAAACAGGCATCAAGAAATACCGTTACTTTTCTTGCACCAGTTGAGGATAGTTTTGTGTAAATTTCTGATAATTTAATTGCACTGCTTAGATTAGTTGCTGAAACATCAACAGGAATTAAATAAGGAATTTTTGTCAGCTCATCAGGAAAACCATGACCTGCATAATATACAATAAGCTCAGCTTCATCACCCAACTTTGATAATATTTTACTTATCAAGTCAATCTCTTGACTCATCTCTCCAGCAGTGGCATTAATAAGATCAAACATATTTTCTTCTTTAACCCCTAATGTATTTAAACAATATTTTTTAAAAATAGTGGCATCATTTACTGCATAATCTACATTTTGTTCTGAACTTAATGTGCTTTGTTTGGATTGATAATCTTCATTACCTATTACAAGAGCAAAACGATTATTTACTTTACTATTAGTAGGGATGTTTTTGTCAACATGAGAGGTAAGGCTAAAGCGTTTTATCACTTCAGTATCTTGATTATATTCTGATTCAATATTCAGTTTAGTTGATGTACTAATCTCTTGCTCCATTTTCACTGACATAGTCAAATCATTAGAATACTTATTATACTTCTCCGAAACATCAGCTATCACATCTAACACATCACTTCTAAATCTTTTATTTGTAAAAAAACTAAAGTTTAAAATTCTTTTTTCACCTGGCTTTAATGATGCAATTTTATAATCAACTTCATTTGCTGCAAAAACATTATTTGGAATCTTCATAATAACGCTAATATCTTCTGCCTCACCTTTACCCGTATTTTGAACTGCAAATTGTAGATTCACCTCTAACATTGAGCGAATGACACCTTCTTCACTTGAGAATTGATAATCTACAATTTCAACATTAGGAGCTTGGAATTCTTGAGTATTAAAAGAAATATTAATTGGGTTTGCATCAAAACCATTTCCTTCAGAAATTTCAATAGTAAAAGAAGCTTGTCCTGAACTTAAATTATTTGTTGCAGTAATAGGTATTGTAATTATTTCATCATCATTATATCTCAATGACTTAATCTGAAATTCTTTTAGATACTCTAAGCCATTTACACTACTCTTTTCTTTAATATTTATCTCAATTGCATAAGCTGTGCCTTTTCCAATATTTTTCAATTTAAAACTCACAGATGAACTTTCATTTGCTTCTAAAAGGTCATTTTGATTAGCATCTTGAAATTGCAGATCAGTTACAGTAAGTATAGCTGGACTACTAACTGATGGTATTTCTTCCCATTCACCCACCAGGATATTATCTTTCCATCTTCCTTTTTTAATCTCTCCTGAAGCATAAGTTGCAACTCCATTTCCATGCCAAGTATTTTCTTTCCACTCTCCTTCATATTTCTTTATCCCTCCAGCTGTGTAGGTTTTAATTCCTTCGCCATTCTTCAAGCCATTACTCCAATTGCCTATATATGTATCTCCAGATGGGTTTATATATTTTCCATACCCATTCCTTTTATCGTTTTTAAAATCACCTATATATTTACTTGAATCTGAAAAAATTCTTTTACCAGTCCCATGAATCTTGTTATTCTGCCATTCACCTTCTAATACATCACCATTACTAAAGCTATATTTTCCAAAGCCTTGTCTAATGCCATTCTTCCATTCGCCAATATAACTATGTCCATTTATCCACATTACATATCCAGTTCCATTATAACAATTCCCCAACATTTTTTTAACATATGTCATACTATAGATAGGGTATTTATACGAACTACAACAATGATAATAGTAATAAATAGGTAGAGTTTCTGGAAATGTATCTAAAACATATTCATAATTATCTTTATAAAAATTAGCGACACTTTTTTCATATTCCTTTGTTGGATAATCTGAATAAAAAATAAGAGAAGATGAAAATTTAAAGATTACCGGTTTTCCATCTACTTTTGCTGGGATCATTCTTGGCAAAGAGTTTATAGCTTTAATTAAATAGGCATCTTTATACTTATCTATTCCTCTATTAATGCTAACATCTCTAACAAAACCACTTGTATCAATAAAAAAACTATAAAACAGTTGACCTGAACTCCAATTACTTGTTGATTTGTTAAGATTCTCATATATTCTTAATATTTCTAATGCAATTGATTCTGAGTAAGTCTTATTAATAAGTTTAGGTTCTTCATCTACACGAGCAAACCATTCAGCTCCATAACCACTCCACCTGAAATTAGTATCTGTTCTGCCAACCGGAATAGCTCTAAAGTAATACCCTTTTTCCCATTTTCCTATTAATGAGTCTCCATTTTCATAAATTACTTTACCATATCCATGCATTCTATCATCCAACCATTCACCTTTATATTTTGAATAAGCAGGTAATAAATGAGTTTTAGATTCAGTTTTCCAATAATTTGTTCCAAATCCATTCCGTTGAGAATTTTTCCACGCACCTATATATATACTGCCCTCAGGGAAAGTGATTGTACCTACTCCGTTAATTTTATCTCCAGATGATACTTTAAATTTCGCATTTTGCCCAAACCCAATGAAGGGTAAGCAAAGTAAAATAAGTAGCAGTTTTTTCATCTTAAAATTTCCAATTTCTCCAATCATTCACAACCCTTGAACTTGTGTTGACTTTTGGATCTTGCTCTTTCCTATTTTCCTTTAAGGATGTAATTGAAACATTATCTGATAAATAAGTTTCTAGCTCACTAAAAGAAAGCCGTCCTTTAGATTCTTGTAATTTCTTTAACAAAAAGTAAGTGAACATTCCATGACCTTCTTTATGATAAGGTAATGCTGATTGCTCACCACTACTTGCAGAAAAGACTACAAGATTACCATTCAAACTACCTTCTTTTGGTTTAACTTTTACACCTCTTGATGCAACCAATCCTGAAGTTCTACCACCACCAGTAAAACATGCATCAAGGAATACTGTAACTTTATTTGCTCCTGTTGAAGATAATTTGTCATACATTTCTGATAACTTTATTGCAGATCTTAAATTAGTTGCCGACACATCAACAGGAATTAAATACGGTACTTTAGTAAGTTCATCAGGATATCCATGCCCTGCATAATAAACTATTAGCTCTGATTTTTTACCTAGCTTATAAAGTATCTTACTTAACAAATCAATAGTCTGACTCATTTCACCAGAAGTAGCATCAGTCATAAAATACATATTCTCTTCTTTTACTCCTAAAGTCTTTAATGCATATTCTTGAAAAATACTAGCATCCTTTCTTGCATAATCAACATTCTGTTCATCAGACAAACCTCTTTGCTTGGATTGGTAATCTTCATTTCCTATTACAAGAGCGTATCTGTTTTTTACTTTTTTATTAGTTGGAATATTTATATTTACTGAAGACGTGCCAACCTTCAATTTGTTTGTACTTATATTACTTGATTTAGTTGTCTTAGATGATTTAATATCATCTATCTCAATTGATGAGAACTCATAATCAATATCTGTAATAGCATAATCTTGAGTATTAGACAAATTATACGTATATATATTTGGTGCACTTGAAGCTTGTAACGAAAGAGATAATTCTAAATAAGATAAAACAAATTTATCATCAGTGATTACAAATTTCTGATCTGTAAATTGAATATAAGAAAAATTATTCTTAAACAACTTAGCTTCATTTATTGGAACTGAAATTACAAGATTACCCAGTTTACTGTCTTTTAGAAGAAAAGTCTCATTATCAGCATCATAATCACCTAATTCAATATTTGAGAAATCAATAGAATTAAGAAAATCAAGTTTAAGCGATTCCATTGCTGCTTGCTGGAACTTTTTTATCTTGACCTTTCTATTCTTCTCATTTACTCTTACTAAATAATCATTAGTTTTCTCAAACTCTCCTTTTTGCTGCCATTCATTTACTCTCTTCTCAACAAATGTCTGTATTTTACCTTTAACACTGAGGTCTATCATTGGAGGGCTCCCTTTTGTTTTTTTTCCTCTTATAAATTTTCCATAAGCCCAATCTCCATCCCATATTTTTCCACTTGCAAAAACTTTCCTTCCATAACCATGCCTTTCATGATTAAGAAAGTTCCCAACATACTTGCTTCCAGAATTCCAAACATAAGTTCCAAACCCATTTTTACAATCCCCAGATTCACATCTGCCTTTTTGCCCAAGCCCAATTAGTGGCAAGCAAAGTAGTATAAGTAGTAGTTTTTTCATCTTAAAATTTCCAATTTCTCCAATCATTAATAACCTTTGAACTTGTGTTTACTTTAGGTGTTTGTTCCATTCCCTGATTTCTTAATGTTGTTTTGTTTACTTCTATATTTATCGCATCATACAAATTACCATAACTAATATCACCCTCAGCATCTTGCAAGGCTTTTAACAAATGATAAGTAAATACACCATGCTTCTCTTTATTTAAAGGCAATGAAGATTGATCTCCACTACTTGCTGAAAACACCACTAAACTACCACCTAAACTGCCTTCTTTTGGTTTTACTTTAACTCCTCTTGATGCCATTAACCCTGATTCCCTTCCGCCTCCCGTAAAACAAGCATCTAAGAATACCGTTACTTTTTTAGCTTTTAGATTTCCCAAATCTTTATACAGTTCTTGTAAATTTATTGCCCTACTTAAGTCACCACCTGAAACATCCACAGGTATTAAGTGTGGTACTTTCTG
>JABGVU010000010.1 GCA_018645865.1 Flavobacteriales bacterium | reverse complement strand
GTAACCTGCTTTGTAATTTTTAGTTGTCTCATCTGATTTTTTTAGTTATTTATTTTCATAAAGTGGTTATACGGATGATTTTGCAAAAGGTTACAATATTTAGAAAATTATTTTATTTGTTTTTCTGGCTTAGGTAAAAGTACTTTTCTTGATAATTTTAATTTACCACTTCTTTCGTCAATAGCAATTAATTTTACCTCAATAGCATCTCCTTCCTTAAGTACATCCTCAACATTTTCAACTCTTTCCCAAGCTAATTCCGATATATGAACTAATCCATCTGTATTAGAAGAAATTCCAACAAAAGCTCCATAAGGCATGATTGATTTTACTTTTCCTTTATAGATTGCTCCAATTTCAGGCATAAAGGCGATAGATTTTATTTGCTCTACTGCTAAATCAATTTTTTCTTGATCTGTCCCTAAAATTTCCACAACACCTATATTATCTACTTCTTCAATTGATATATTAGTTTCAGTTGAGGCTTGTAATTCTTGAATGATTTTCCCTCCAGGTCCAATAATTCCGCCAATAGTAGATTTAGGAACTTTTAATACAACAATCTTAGGAGTTTGAGGTTTTAACTGAACTCTTGGTTCTGTAATTGTATCAATAATTTTTTCTAGTATATGTAATCTTCCTTCTTTTGCTTGGTTTAAGGCTTTATCTAAAATTTCGTAAGACAATCCTTGTACTTTAATATCCATTTGACATGCAGTAATACCGTCAGTAGTACCACAGATTTTAAAGTCCATATCTCCTAAATGATCTTCATCACCTAAAATATCAGAAAGTACAGCATAATTGCTTGGATCTTTTTCATCAGAAATTAATCCCATTGCAATACCAGAAACTGGTTTTTGGATTTTAACTCCTGCATCCATAAGTGCCAGAGTGCCTGCACAAACAGTTGCCATTGAAGACGATCCATTTGATTCTAAAATATCAGAGACAATACGTACGGTATAAGGATTTTCAGCAGGAATCATTTTTTTCAATGCTCTTTGCGCTAAATTTCCATGACCAATTTCTCTTCTACTTACATTAAATTTCATCCTAGCTTCTCCTGTAGAAAAAGGAGGGAAGTTGTAGTGTAAATAGAAGCTTTCATATCCTTGATGAGTTACTCCATCCAAACGGTTGACATCAGTAGCTGAACCTAATGTTACAGTTGTTAATGATTGAGTTTCACCTCTTGTAAATACAGATTAACCATGCGGACTATATAAATAATCTACTTCACACCAAATAGGTCTGATATCAGTTGTTGCTCTTCCGTCTAACCTTTTTCCTTCTGCTAGCACCAGATTTCTTATCGCTTCTTTTTCAACATCATGGTAGTATATGCCAATTAATTTTGAATCATATTCTTCAACTTCATTTTCTGACAAGCTTTCAATCCAATCTGTTTTTACAGCGTTGAATTTAGTTGATCTTTCATCTTTACCTAAACCTTCATTAGCTACAGCATAAACAGCATCATAAGTTTCTGCTTTAATTCTATTTCTTAAATCTTCATCATGATTTTCATGGCAGTATTCTCTCTTTTCAGCTGAAACACCAGCTTTCGCAGCTAATTCTAATTGAGCAGCACATTGTACTTTAATTGCTTCATGTCCAATTTTAATTGCTTCAATCATTTCAGCTTCTGAAACTTCGCTCATTTCTCCTTCTACCATAGCTACACTATCAGCTGAAGCACCAACCATAAGGTCAATATCTGCTTTTTCTAATTCTGCTGATGAAGGGTTGATTATGAAACTCCCATCAATTCTTGCTACTCTACATTCTGAAATTGGTCCGTTAAAAGGAATGTCAGAAAGTGCTATTGCAGTTGAAGCTGCGAGTGCAGCTAAAGCATCAGGCTTTACATTAGGGTCATGTGAATTTAAAGATATCATAATTTGTACCTCAGCATGGTAATCACTAGGGAACATAGGCCTTAATATTCTGTCAACCAAACGCATTACCAATATTTCTTGATCGGTTGGTCTTCCTTCTCGTTTTAAAAATCCTCCAGGGAATCTTCCATCAGCAGCAAATTTCTCTCTATAATCTACTGTTAAAGGTAAAAAATCAACTCCCTCTCTAGCTTCAAAGCTTGAGACTACAGTTGCAAGCATGTGGGTATTTCCCATTCTTAATTCAACTGATCCGTGTGCTTGTTTTGCTAATTTTCCAGTTGAGATAGTTATCCCTCTTCCGTCTGGTAGTGTAATAATTTGTTTTTCTTCTTTTATCATCTTGTTTTCTTTGTTTATAAAAATTAAAAAAAGGCAATAAAAAATATTGCCTTTTTTGCAGTTTGTGTTTTTGTTTTATCTTCTCAGACCTAAATTTTTAACTAGTTCTCTGTATTTTAAAATATCTTTACCTTTTAAATAGTCTAGTAATTTTCTTCTTTTACCTACCATTAGTTGTAATGATCTTTGTGTTCCGTAATCTTTACGATTTGATTTTAAGTGCTCAGTTAAATATGAAATTTTCTTAGTAAATAAGGCTACTTGAGAGTGAACTGATCCTGAATCCTTGTCATCATTACCAAATTTCTTAAAAATTTTTTCTTTGTCTTGTGTTGTTATATTCATGTTTTTCTGTTTTAAAACCATTTTAATTTATGGGCTGCAAATTTAATAAACTAATTGAATAATTTACCCTTTTAAAATAGAATTTATTTTTTAATAATTCTAAATAATTGAGATAGTTTTTCTTTAAGCTCTTTTCTGTCAATTATAAAGTCAAGAAATCCATGTTCTTGTAAGAACTCGGATGTTTGAAATCCTTCAGGTAAATCTTTTCCGATAGTTTCTTTTACCACTCTAGGACCTGCAAAACCAATTAAAGCATCTGGTTCAGCAATATTCATATCTCCTAACATAGAAAAGGATGCAGTAGCACCACCAAAAGTAGGGTTAGTACATAGAGAAATGTAGGGTAACTTTGCTTTGCTCAGGAGTGCTAATTTAGCAGATGTTTTTGCCAATTGCATTAATGAGATTCCTGCTTCCATCATTCTTGCTCCTCCTGATTGTGATATAATTATCATTGGGTGTTTGTTTTCACGCGCATAATCAATAGCTCTTGCAATTTTCTCCCCAACCACTGAACCCATTGAACCTCCAATAAAGTTAAAATCCATAGCAGCAATAACAACTTCTTGTCCTTTTAATTTGCCATAAGCAGTTCTAACAGCATCTTTTAAACCTGTTTTTTGCTGCATCTCTTTTACTCTTTCAGGGTATTTCTTTTTATCTTTAAAAGTTAGAGGGTCTTTAGAATTCATATTGCTATCAAGTTCAGTAAATTTATTGTTATCAAACAAGATTGCAAAATATTTTTCAGAACCTATACGGCTATGGTGATTACAATTAACACAACAAAAAAGATTGTGTTTGTGCTCTTCGTTAGTTATGATATTCTTGCATTTTGAACATTTATGCCATAGGCCATCAGGAGTTTCCTTTTTTTCGTAAGTGGAAGTTGTAATTCCTCCCTTTATTCTTTTAAACCAATCCATTTGTTAAACGTTTGTATTTGTGTTATTTAAATCCTTAAATGATCTTGTTAATCTTTCTTTAAAAGTAATTTCCCCAGCTCTAATCCAAACTCTAGGGTCATAATATTTTTTGTTAGGTTTTTCATCTCCCTCAGGATTACCTATTTGTGTTTTTACATAATCACCATTAGCTAAAAAGTAGTCCCTCACTCCAGTTGTAAAACCCCACTGCAAATCAGTATCAATATTCATTTTGATAGCACCATAACCAATAGCCTCTCTAATTTCTTCTTGTGATGACCCTGAACCACCATGAAAAACAAAATTAATTGGCTGTTTCTCAGTTCCAAATTTTTCTTCAATATATTTTTGAGAGTTGTCCAAGATTCTAGGTGTTAAAACAACATTTCCGGGTTTATACACACCATGTACATTACCAAAAGCTGCAGCTATAGTAAACCTATCACTAATTTTCATAAGTTCTTCATAAGCATAGGATACTTCTTCAGGTTGAGTGTATAATTTTGAACTATCAATATTAGTATTGTCGACTCCATCTTCCTCACCTCCTGTAACACCTAATTCAATTTCAAGTGTCATATCAATTTTACTCATTCTTTCAAGATACTTTTTGCATATTTCTATATTTTCTTCAATAGGTTCCTCTGATAAATCAATCATGTGTGATGAATATAATGGTTTACCATGTTCAGCATAAAATTTCTCACCAGCATCTAAAAGTCCATCAATCCAAGGGAGTAGCTTTTTAGCAGCATGATCGGTATGTAGAATAATACTTACTCCATATAATGCTGCCATTTGATGCACATGGATAGCTCCAGAAATTCCCCCTGCAATTGTAGCTTCATTATTTTCGTTTGACAATCCTTTACCTGCAAAGAATTGACATCCGCCACTTGAAAACTGAATGATTGCTGGAGCATTAAGTTCAGCTGCTGTTTCCAAAACTGCATTTACCGTACTTGTATTTGTTACATTAACAGCAGGAAGTGCATATTTATTCTTTTTTGCATCCGTAAAAACTTCTTGCACACTATCTCCTGAAAGCACCCCGCTTTTAAATTTAGACATATTTTTTATTTTTAATTTAGATGAGCAAAATTATAAGATTGTTATGAAATTTAGCATAATTTTCTAATAATTTCATATTATTGATTATAATTAAAATAAATTAAGTGATTTCAAAAAATCAAATTAAGTTTATTAAGAGTTTATATCTTAAAAAAAATAGGGTAAAGGCACAATTATTTGTTGCAGAGGGAGAAAAAATTGTAAATGAATTGTTGAATTCTAAATTTGAAATTGAACATATATATTCAACAAAACAATTTTCAGGCATAAATAGTAGACAAAAATCAGCAATAACATTGATTACTAATGATGAATTGTCAAGGATAAGTAACTTGAATTCACCAAATAATGTCTTGGCTATTGTTAGGATTAAACAAAAAGAATTAGAAAACAATACTGGAATTACTTTAGTGCTAGATGATGTTAATGATCCTGGAAATTTAGGAACTATAATTAGAATGTGCGATTGGTTTGGTATTGCACAACTTATTTGTTCAAAAAATACGGTAGATTGCTATAATCCTAAGGTAGTTCAATCTGCGATGGGCTCTCTGTTTAGAATTAATATTAAATACTTGGAATTAGATACTTATTTAGCTAATATTGATACGCCCATTTATGGTGCTTATATGAACGGTGTTAATATTAAGGAAGAAGAAATACCTAATCACGTTCATCTTATTATGGGGAGTGAGGCGAATGGTATATCTGAATCAATTAGTAAATACATTACGAATAAAGTATCAGTTAAAAATATTGGAAATAATGCAGAATCATTAAATGTAGCGATAGCTACTTCAATATTATTGCATGAGTTATGTTCTTAATTTCTTTTGAACTTATACTCTTTGTTCCATCTTATTCCTTCCCATCCGCATTTATCGCAGATATAGCGTCTCCAATCAAGTATTGTAAGAGTTAAGTAGAAAATAATTTTATCTCTAAGAATTCTTTTCACTCTTTTAAGACTACTCTTACAATCAGGACAACAGTTATTGGAATTTTTACTTCTTTTTTTGCTTCCAACTCCTAAATATTTAAAAAGAAATATAATTAATATATATATTAATATAGAAATGAATAATAATAGAAAATAATCCATATATAGTGATTTCTGTTCTTTTGAAAATATAGAAATACCCTAGTGTATTCTTAATTTACTTTGCAAAATTAAATAATAAAAAGTAATTTATCAGGATTAATCTATAGAAATTTAGAAAAAAGATTGTGAGAATATTTTTTATTCAAAAGTAAACGAAATCATCCATCCGCTTGTACTTAAATGATTTATGGATTGGGTGTAAATTGTTTCATCCTTTGAAAGAAGGTTTAAAATTCCATATGAGAGTTTTATCTGCGGAGAGAATTTGAAATATTCTAAGTAAAAATCAAATCCAAAACCAATTTCCCCCATTAAGTCATTTTTCTTTAATTTTACTATTTCTTGCCCTTCATCATTTATTTTGTCTTGTGAGGCAACATCTAAACTGTATTTTACACCTCCAATTACATAGGTTCTGAAATTATTATATCTAGCAGATTTATATTTTATATATATAGGGAAATCAATTAAAGTAGATTCGATTCGTTTTACTCTTTCATCACTTACACCATTGCTATCAATAAACCCATAATTCAAATTTCGCTCTCCAAAAACTAGCGTAGGAATAAATCGTAAGTCGGTAAACTTCCCTATTCTTAGGTTAGATACTATCCCAAGATTAAATCCTTTTTGACTATTAGAAAGCAGGGCGAGTAAGGTGTCATTAGTTAGGGTATTACTATTTTTCTTAATGTTAAAATTAAGTTCATTTATTCCAAGTGTAAATCCAAAATGTAATTTCTTAAAATCATATCGAGCCAGATTTTGAGGTGTCTTATGTTTTTGTCCATAAGAGTTGCTAGCTCCTATAAATAAAAGTAAGATAATAAGATATATAATTTTCTTCTTCATTTAGCCCGTAAACGATAAGGATATTATTTTATTGCAATATATAATGAAACAATCCCAAAGGAAAGGGGAATATGTTTACATTCTTTAAATCCTACTTTATTAAGTTCAGTTAAAAAACTATTTCCAGAAGGAAAGAAAGAAACAGAATCGGGCAAGTAAGTGTAAGCATTTTTGTCTTTTGAAATAATACCTCCAATAAAAGGCAATATATGATGAAAATATAGATTGTAAAACTGTTTTAAAGGAAAATGAATTGGCTCTGAGGGTTCAAGTATAACTACTTCACCTCCTGATTTTAGTGCTCTATACATTTCTGAAAGTCCTTTGTTCAAATCTTCAAAATTACGCACACCAAAGCCAGCAGTTATTGCATCATAACTATTGTCCTGAAAAGGTAAGTTCTCTGAATCAGCCAATTGTAATTGAATTCTATCTGTAAGTCCTATTTTAGTTATTTTTTCAATTCCAACGTCAAGCATTCCTTGTGAAATATCAATTCCTGTAATATTAGCATTGGTATATTTTGAAGCACTAATAGCAAAATCACCAGTTCCAGTAGCAATATCAAGTATTGTAGCTGGCCTATTGTTTAGTTTTTTAATAGCAATTTTACGCCAGATATTATCCATTCCTAAAGATAATGTATGATTCAGGAAATCATAACTATTCGCAATGTTATCAAACATTTTAATTACTTGTTTTTTTTTTGTTTCTGTGTTGTTATAAGGAGTGATTTTAGCCATTAACTAATGTGTTTTAAAGCTTGTTTAAGTAATTTTTCTTTGTTGATAGGTACAACTCCAACCTCTTCACATACTATCCCGCCTGCTAATGTAGAAAGCATGGAAAGGTCAGTGTAATCAATGTTTGAAGCAAGGCAAAGTGATGCTACAGAAATAACAGTATCTCCAGCACCAGAAACGTCAATAATATTTTTCTTAAAAGCTGAAGTATGCTTAAATTTCTTCTCAGAATTAATACATATCCCTCTTTCTGATAAAGTAAGTAAAACTCCTTTTGCTGAAAGTTGTTTTCTTAGTTTTGTGGTAGCTTGCTCAATTTCAGCAATATTATTGTCATCAAAATCAATCTTCATTCCTGCTTTTATTTCAGCTAAGTTGGGTTTAAATATTGTGCAGTTTTTATAAGAGTTAAAGTTTAGTTTTTTAGGGTCAACAATTGTAGGAATTCCTTTTTTATTTGCATAAGCTATTACTCCTTCAATTATTTTAGGAGTAAGCACTCCTTTATTATAATCCTGTAAAATAATAACATCAATATCATTCATTAAATTGATAGTAAGTTTTAAGAATTCTTCTGCATGAACAATAGGGAAGGTTTCTTCTTCATCAATTCTTAATTGGTGTTTGTTTTCGGCAATTACTCTAGTTTTTATAGTTGTTTTTCTTTTATTAGCAGTAAGTATTCCTGCTGTTGATAGGTTCGATTCTTTCATTAATTTCTCAAATAAACGACCTCTTTCATCCGTGCCTATTACTGAACATAAAAAAGGGTTAGCACCAAGAGCTTTTAAGTTAAGAGCAACATTTGCCGCTCCTCCTAATCTGTTCTCATGTTTTTTTACTTCAACTACTGGCACAGGAGCCTCTGGGGAGATTCTATTTACTTCTCCCCACATATAGGCATCAATCATGGCATCACCTATAATTAGAACTTTTTTTTCATTAAATCCTTGAAATAATGTTTTGATATCCATTAGCTCAGTTTAGCTAATTGTTGTTTAACTCTTGACATTGCCTCCATTAACTTATCATCAGATTCAGCATAAGAAATTCTTACGCATTCAGGATTTCCAAAAGCATCACCAGATACAAAAGCAACATGAGCTTTATTTAGTAAATACATGCAGAAATCATTTGCATTATTGATAATAGTATCGCCAACTGACTTACTAAAATAATAACTTACATCAGGAAAAACATAAAATGCTCCTTGTGGAACATTGCACTTAATACCTTTAATACTATTCAATTCATTTAAAATCATATTTCTCCTTTTTAGGAAAGTAGCTTTCATTTCATTAGTAACTTCTTTTGGGTCGGCAAGCATAGCTGTTTCAGCTGCTTTCTGTGCAATAGCACAAGTAGCAGAAGTAATTTGTCCTTGAATTTTGTTACAAGCTTTAGCAATCCAAAGTGGCGCTCCAATAAAGCCAACTCGCCAACCTGTCATTGCAAATCCTTTAGAAACACCATTTACTGTTATTGTTCGATCTTTCATACTAGCAATCGTTCCCATTGAAAAATGAACTTCAGTAAAGTTTATATGCTCATAAATTTCATCAGCAATAACATAAATATCAGGATATTTTTTGAGCATTTTTGCAATTGCTTCTAATTCTTTTTGGGTGTAAACAGTTCCACTTGGATTACATGGAGAGCTAAACATTAATAGTTTTGTTCTTGGTGTAATTTCAGCTTCTAACTGTTCAGGAGTAACTTTAAAGTCAGTATCAATATTAGAAGGAACTTCAATAGGAATACCTTCCGATAATTTGATGATCTCGATATAACTTACCCAGTAAGGGCAAGGCAAAAGAACTTCATCACCAGGATCTAATAAACTCAAACATATATTGGCTAAGGATTGTTTAGCTCCAGTAGAAGTTACAATTTGGTCAACTGTATATTTTAAATTATTATCTCTTTTAAATTTTTGAACAATAGCGTTTCTTAGCTCAGGCAAACCAGGTACAGGTGTGTAGTGAGAGAAATTATCATCTATCGCTTTTTTTGCTTCTTCTTTAATAAAATCAGGAGTGTCAAAATCAGGTTCACCAAGGCTTAGGGCAATTACATCATGTCCTTGATCTTTTAATTCTCTACTCATCCTTGCCATTGCCAAGGTTGCAGATTCTGCTAATCGATTTAACCTATCTGATACTTTTGCCATTCTTTATATTTTGTTTTTTTAAAAGGGACAAATATAGGTAATAGTTGTTGGTTGCTAGTCACTAGTTTTTATATTTTGTTTTCTATATTCATTTTTTAGTTTAGAAATATAAGAATTGTAATTTTAGTTTCTATTTTAATAATATGTTTTTTGATAATTATAAAAGCAGAAAATTATTCAGTAGAGAATGCCAGTAAATCATATAGAAAAATTCATCTTTTATCCTAAATAAATTACCACTTATTGATTTTTCTGACTATGATTGTATTTAAACAGAGATAGAAAGTACTCTTCTAATAATCAGTATTCTCACCTTCTTTGACATCATCATTCTTAATGTTAGACTGTTTGCTTGAAGCTTTAAAATTAAGTTTACCAAAGGTGTATTTAAAACTAATGCCAATAGATCGGAAAGTTAAATTCCGTTCAGAATGTAGGGTAAAGTTGATGCCACTTACATCAGTAGTAAATACTTTGTATTTATTGAAAGGCTCAACAATATGCATCCCTAAAGAACCTCTTTTATTTTTAAAATCCTTTTTAATTCCAAAGCTCATCATACTAAATGAAGTAGAAGTTCCTTGTATAGTTTGTGAAGGTGAACGAAAAAATCCCCAACCCTCAATTTTCCATTTCTTACCTAAATCATAAGTTCCTCCAAAATTGTAGCTGTATAGCAAGTTACTGGTAAGTGATATCTCCTTGCCATCTATATCTCCAGAGCCAGTATATTGATATAAGTTAAACCCAGAACGAATATTCAGTTTGTCAAATCGTAATGAACCAAAATAACTAAATCCATAAGTGGTACTTGAACCAATGTTCTCAAATTTATTAATTGATATTCCTGTTGTATCAATTCTTGTATAGGATTCTATAATATCAATACTCTTTTTTGCATATAGACTATAACTTCCTTGGTATTTCTTCCCAAAATTATTATATCCCATTTCTACTTGATGTGTGCTAGCAGGGAATAGATTAGGATTTCCTTCAGTGATACTAAAATTATTTGTTCTAAGAATGCTTGGGTTTACATGTTTTATTCCAGGTCTAGAAATACGATTATTATAACTTAGTTTGAGAGATTCTGTTTGGCTAAACTCTTTAGCCACTGTTAAACTTGGTAATATATTTCTGTATGAATTCTCAAATGGATCTTTCTTACCAGAATCCCAATCTCCATTAATAATAGTCTTTTCATATCTTACCCCTGCTTTTAGTCCAATATCATTAGCTAAATTCCAGTCAGATGAGATATAGCTAGATAATACTTTCTGATTGTAATTAAAAATATCTTGAAGAGCTCGAAAGCCCTCTAAATTAGAGGAAGTTGAACTAACTATCTCTCTATCCCTATTAATTAATTTTGCACCCACTTCAAGTTTATTCTCTTCTAAAAATGGATGAGTATAATCCAATTGTAAAGTATACTCTATTTCTTTTTCATCATTATCCGTACCATACTGTTTTATATCGTTTCTGTAATTATCAATATCATCATCTCCTATATTTCCACCTATTTGGAATGAGATACTTAGTTCTCTGTCTTCATTGTCAGCAAAGGTTTTAATATAATCTGTACTCCATTCTATATTTGTCTTTTCTCCACTCATTTCTATGTAGGAATCATAAGAATTATCTAAAGAATCTATAGTGGCATGGTCATAATGATATTGAGTAGAATCATTACTAAATGAATTTCTTCCTGATATACGAATATCAGACATGATACTATTGTAAGCATTTACATCATAAAACATATTTATTGACCCTCTATACATTTTCCATTGACTAAAAGTATTACTGGAGTCAATTAAGGTATTAATGTCTTCTTGGTTTGAAAGGTCCCAATCTTCCCTTTTAGAATTAGCATTTCCAATCCTAGGCCAACTCCAATGCCCACCACCTCTTGCTGAAAGACCAAACCTTCCTTTGCCTAAACTGAGGTTAGCATTTTGGCGGTTCATTCTGGTTCCAAAAGCACTGCTTAACGTACTCTTATAGCCGTCAATCACTTTTCTTTTGGTGATAATATTTACTATTCCGGCATCTCCTTCTCCATCATATTTTGCGCCAGGACTTGTTATTATTTCTACACTTTTTATTTCATCAGCTGGGATCATCTGAAGAGCAGTAGCAATATCAGAAGTGAAAAAAGAAGAAGCTTTTCCATTTACTAAGAACTTGATGTTTTTTGAACCTCTTAAGCTTACCTCTCCTTCTAAATCAACCGTAAGTAGAGGTGCTTTCCTTAGTACATCTGTAGCATCATTCAATCCCTCATTCATATCATCCTCCGCATTATAAACTATCTTATCAATTTTATTTTCAAAAATTGGTTTCTGCTCTGATATTTTAACTTCCGAAAGCATCTCAGTATTAGCAATTAGCAATATATCAGCAAGCTTTACATCTGGCTTCTTTTTGGTGAGTTCAATATCAATATTCTGAGTATCATATCCTATATAACTTACACTAACCTGATATCTTCCTGAACGAATTTTATTCATATAGAACCTTCCTTTTGCATCTGATATTGTTCCTTCAATTATTTTATTCCATTTAATATTTGTAAGACTAATATTAGCATATTCAAGTATTTTTCCAGTTTTGCTATCAATAATTTTGCCACTAACATTACCTTTTATATAATCTTTGGAATTATCTTTTCCTAAACCCTTGAAGCTTCCACCTCCACCACCTCTTTCCTGCGCTAGAGTGATAAATGGAAAAACAAGTAAAATCAGTAGTATACGTTTCATCTTTATATTTTATAAATTATTAGTTCTTAAATGTATTTTATTTGGCATTGGTTACAAGAGAGATTAAAATAAATTTGATTAAATTTAGTGCGACCAACCAAACAAACATTTTTCTTTGATTATATCAGCTACACCTTCTGGGACTTGATTTTCCCAACTCCCTTCTTTACAGTTTTTTATTTTCATTAAAACTTCTCTTGAAAAGATATTTAAAACTTTAGGATTAAAATCTAAATCTATTAATCTTCCGTTACTAAGTAAGTAATTGTACAAATCTTTAATTCTTGGATGAATAGGGACATTATCACTATTTAATAACTCTGTTTTGTCATTTGGTTTGTAAGGATATAAATAAAAACGAATGTCTCTTGTAAATATAATTCCAAATGCCTCCATTATTCCTCCATTCAGATTTCTATAATATCTCTCTTCAAACATTTCTACCAAATTATCAACTCCAAGGATAAGTCCCATTCTTGATTTTGTAAATTGAGATAAATATTCTATTAGTTTATAATATTTTTTGTAATTAGATATCATTACTGTATATCCTAGTGAACACAGGATGTCTACTCTATCTAAAAAGTCTCTTTCATCAACTTCACCTTCAGATCTTAAATTGCTAAGTGTAATTTCAAAAAGCAGTTGAATATTTTCTTCTTTTACTTTTGAATTTTTCTTAAATTCTTGCAAACCTCTTTCAAGCATATCAATATTAACCTTTGTGACAGGCCTAAAACTACCCCTTATGGTTACGATATTTTTTTTATGCAGTATATCAGAAGGCTGCTGATTCATTCCGTCAGGAGTGAATATGACTGCATTTGTCATGCGTTCTTTTACTAAGGTAAGACTTAATAGACGATTATCGACATGATCAAAAGCAGGTCCAAGCACTTCAATCATATCTATCTGTACTTTATCCTTTGATAGATTGTCATATAATTGCTTCAATATTTCTTTAGGATCTGTTTCATTAAAACAGGCATGCAGCATATTTGTTCCTATAATACCTACTGTTGCTTGTTGTAGTTGTGCTTCAGCATCATTTAATAAAACATGAATAATGAAATCATTTGGTTTCTGGTCAGGAGTTAACTGGAAACGTAAACCCATCCATCCATGCCCTTTTGTTGTTTTAGAATAATTGATTGTTGCTATTGTATCAGCAAATGCAAAATAACACGTATTATTATAATTATCCCTATTTAATCGTTCCTCCAAAAGAGAGTATTCTTTTTGGAGCATTTTCTCTAATCTTGATTTACAAACATATCTTCCATCAGGTTCTCTTTCATATATAGCATCAGAAAAATCCTTGTCATAAGCTGACATAGTTTTGGCAATTGTACTTGAAGCCGAGCCAACTCTGAAAAAATTTCTTACTACTTCCTGTCCTGCACCAATCTCTACAAATGACCCATAAATAGAATCATCTAAGTTAATTGCAAGTGCTTTTTGGGCTGGTGAAAGAATGATATTATTGTCCATTACTACTTTCTTAAAATTTTTGCAAATTTATATAGATATATCTGTACAAAACACTTATTATATATAATTTTACAAAAAAACTTTAGACTGATATGAAAATTACTATTTTAGGAACAGGTACATCACAGGGAGTGCCCGTCATTACGTGTGGTTGTGAGGTTTGCCTTTCTTCTAATCTAAAAGATAAAAGATTACGTTCATCAGTAATGATTGAGGTTGATAATCTTAATATTGTAATTGATACCGGACCTGATTTTAGACAGCAAATGCTAAGAGAAAGGGTAGAAAAAGTAGATTCTATCTTGTTTACTCACCATCATAAGGATCATGTTGCGGGAATGGATGATATTAGAGCTTTTAATTATAAGTGGAAAAGAGATATGCCGATATATTGCAATCAAATTACTAGTGACGCTTTGAAATTGGAATTTCCGTATATCTTTTCAGACTTTAAGTATCCTGGAATTCCAAAAGTAAAAATTAATATTATTGAAAATAAACCTTTTAATATAGACAAAACTATAATTCAACCTATTGAGGTTTTGCATTATAAATTACCCGTTTTAGGTTTTAGAATAAAGAACTTTGTGTACCTAACAGATGTAAGTGAAATATCATTAAAAGAGAAAGAAAAAATGAAAGGGGCTGATTTGATTATTTTAGATGCATTAAGAAAAAATGCTCATATATCTCATTTCACATTAGAACAAGCATTGGCTCTTTTAGAAGAGTTAAATCCTGAACAAGCTTTATTGACACATATTTCACACTATATGGGCTTACATGATAGTGTAAATGATGATCTACCTAATCATATAAAATTAGCATATGATGGCCAAGTAGTAATTTTGAATGAATAAGATTATGAAAAGTGCATTTGCCTGATAAAAAATTAAAATGTATTTTTGTACAAACAGAAATATATTATGAAAAGCAAAATTTTATGTATTATTTTAACAATAAGCACTAGTTTACTATACGCTACAAAACATGAGCATATTGATGAAAATGAAATTCGATATTTTAAAGTTTCACCATTAGATCTAGCAATGCAGCAGCAACTAAGAGAAGGTAGAGTTTGGCAAGCATTTTTAACTGATAACCCTAATTGGTTCGTGATGTTCAATGAAAATAATAAAATGCCGCATAGAGCTTTTGGGGAGCCTATCCAATTAAACGGAAGCTCTAGTACTGATGTGCTAAATTTCTTATCAGCCACAAGCTTTGTTCTTCCAGCAGATTTAAGATTTAAAAAAAGCAGTAAAAATGATAAGTATATCAATTTTCATTTCAATCAGTTTTATAATAATATTGAAATTATTAATAGTAAAGTATATGCTAAATTAAGTTTGGATAATAAGTTGATAGCTTTTGGTCTTGATATTTATAATGATATTAATATTAATATCAATCCAATAATTAATTTTAATACAGCAATAACTGCTGCACAACAACAAATTAATCAGCCAATTACTGATGTTTCAGTTCAAGATGATTTAATGATTTTGCCTATTCCTAAAAATGGAAAGTATGTTTATCATTTGGTATATATTGTTAAATTTAAAACTAAAATTGAAGCTGGTCCAGCTCACTATATCTGCTATGTAGATGCTAATGATGCTACTTTATTGATGCGTAGAAATGAGGTGATGTATGAAGCGCCACCTACTGTTTCTTCAGTTTCTGGAGAATTATATACTACTCATCCTTACAACCCTACTTCAGTTGAAAAGTTAAAACATTTGAAGGCAAATAATCCTGCAACGGGGGCTAATTATTATACAGATTTATTTGGAAATGTAACTATTTCATTGCCTATAGGTACTCAGATAAGATATAAGCTTGAGGGTTTGTATGCTGATGTTCAGACTAATGGAAGTACACCTGATTTATATGCTAACCTTTCTGCAACTAATACTATTTTATTTAATAATTCTAATTCCACTATACAAGAAAGAACAACATATCGTGCTGTTAATGAAATTCATGATCATTTTTTAAATATATTTCCTAGTTATCCATCTAATGGTTTTTTAAATCAACCATTAGAAACAAATGTTGATGAATTTGGTACATGTAATGCTTTTTTTGCTGGTACATCTATTAATTTTTTTGCAGAAGGGCTTTCTAGCAATGGAACAGATTATTGTGAGGCTACAGGAAAGATTGCTGATGTTGTTTATCATGAGTATGGACATGCAATTAATAGATACAAGTATATTGGAGATGCTATGAATGGAGGTATGAAGAATGGAGGGTTGAATGAAGGATTTGCTGATGTTTGGGCTTTTACATTAACAGAAGATCCTATTCTAGGCATTGGGTTCTATCAAAATAACCCAACAGGTTTTGTAAGACGTTTTGATATTGACAAGAAAGTTTATCCACAGGATTTAGTCGGAGAGGTTCATGCTGATGGGGAAATTATTGCTGGTGCTTTTTGGGATACTTATTTGAATCTGGGCAATATGAATCAGATGATTGATTTATTTAAGTATACTTATGATAGTGGAGTTGATGGATCTAATGGAAATGAAGGAGAGATTTATACAGATATCCTGATTGAGGTTCTATATGCTGATGATAATGATGCTAATTTAACTAATGGTACTCCAAACGATATTGCAATTATAAGTGCATTTGCTTTACATGGGATTACATTAATTTCTAATGCTGTAATTAATCATACTCCTGTTACTACAGCTAGTGCAAATTCAATCATCTCTATTAATGCAAATATTCAATTAACTTATGCATGGGCTTTAGGTTCAGTAGACTGTTATTATAGATTAAATACAGATACTAGTTGGTTGCCTTTAGTAATGACACAATCTGGTAGTAATTTTATAGGACAAATACCTTCACAAGTAGATGGCAGTATTATCGCTTACTATATTTCTTTAGAAGATAATTATGGTTTCAAATCTGGAATAACTCCATTTTCTGCTAACAAAACACCTAATAGATTTGCTAATCTTCCCTACTTTATAATGATTGGCTACGAATTAGAAATGGAAGAAGATTTTGATTTTTCTGTAGGTTTTTGGCAAACTGGTGATCCAAGCGATAATGCAACAACTGGTTTCTGGGAAATTGGAACTCCTTTAGGTTCATTCGTTTCTCCAGGTGATCCTAATACAATGGTTCAGCCAGACAATCAGCATACGCCAAACGGTACTGAATGTGCATTTACAGGTAATGCAACTTCATCTAGTGCTAGTATAGGGGAAAATGATGTTGATGGTGGACATACTACTTTATATTCACCTACATATGATGTTACAAATTATGTGAATCCTGCATTTAGTTATTGGAGATGGTTTACTAATAATACAGGAGCTGAGCCTAATGCTGATTGGTGGCAGGTTTCTATTACTGGTGATGGTGTTAATTGGGAAAATATTGAAAACAATCTTACTTCTGATACGCGTTGGAGAAGATTTGCTTTTAGAGTTAAGGATTATATTAGCTTAAACAGTACTCAGGTTCAATTAAGATTTGTTGCTTCTGATAGTACTAATGGATCATTAAGTGGTGGTAGTTTAGTTGAGGCTGCAATTGATGATTTATATCTCTGGAATTCAGTAGAGAGCGGTACATCAATTGATGAAAATGGCAATATATTAACACCTAGAAATTTAATAAAAATTACTGATTTACTTGGAAGAGAAATTGAAGCTGATAAGTTAGTTGGCAAAACAACTTTATTCTACCTTTATGATGACGGTAGTGTAGAAAAAAGGATAATCTTAGATTAACACTTTTTAAATTTTCCATTATTAAAGATTGCTAGGGCTTTTCCTTTCAGTTTTTCTCCAACAAATGGTGTGTTGTTTGATTTTGATTTTATGTCCCCTTTTGTGAACTCCCATTCTAAATCAGGATTAAACAAAGTGATATTTGCTGTATTTCCCTCTACTAATGTAGCTTCATTTAAGCCTAGTATCTTTCTTGGATTTATTGCTATTTTTTCAATTAGCTGACTTAGTCCAAGGTGAGGGAGTAAGTATTTCCCTAAAAGTCCAAATGCTGATTCTAATCCTATTATTCCATCTGCAGCATTATCAAATTCTACTCTTTTATGTTCGTCATCTTGTGGGCTATGGTCAGTTGTTATGACATCAATAGTTCCTTCCTTTAATGCTTTTATTAATGCTTTATTATCTTTTTTAGTTCTTAAAGGGGGCATTACTTTGTAGCGAGTATCAAAGTTATTGATAGCTTCATCTGTTAAAAAGAGATTGTGAAGTGCAACATCTGTAGTAATCTTTAATCCTTTTGTTTTTGCCTTTTTTATTTTCTCTGCACTCCCTTTTGTACTTATGTAGCAAAGGTGAAAACGACTATTAGTGTATTCGCAAATGCTTATATCTCTATTCACCATCATCTCTTCTGCCAGAGCAGGAATTCCTTTTATTCCCAGTTTAGTGCTTATAGTTCCTTCATGCATATAGCCGTCATTCGCTATGCTATTTTCATTAGGATAGTTCATTATTAAGGCATTACAATCCTTAGCATATAGCATGGCAATTTTAAGAATTTCATTTCTTTTGATAGATTTTTTATCATCTGTAAAGACAAGGCAACCAGCCTTATTCATGTCGTGCATTTCAACTAATTCGTTACCCTCTTGTTTCTTTGTTAAATTGCCAGCAGGTAGGATGTCAACTATATTTTTTGTTGTTGCATTTTGAATGAATTTTATCATTCCTTTATTATCAAGACTTGGAGTGGTGTTTGGCATTATCATTACTCCAGTAAACCCTCCTTTTATAGCTGCTTTACTACCACTTTCTAAAGTTTCTTTTTGTTCGTTTCCTGGTTCAGAAAAATTGGCATGTAAATCGAACCAACCTGGTGATAGGTGCAAATTATTGGCTGAATATTCAATTTCTGTTCCATTATTTAATGATTCCTTGCAGGACTTAATTGATTTGGCAATTTTCTCAATCTTACCATTTTTGATAAATACATCCACTATCTTATTATGGTACTTTGAATTGGTGTCAATTATTTTAACCGACTTAATTAGTAAATTCATAATTTTATCAATTTAATAAGGAGTATTTCAGTTGCAAAAAATAGAAGTGAAAAAATTAATGCTATTTTCCATAATTCTTTTGCTTTTTGGGTTTCATTTATTGTAGCAATTAGTGATTTTGTATTACCACTAATTATCTGTATGTTTTCTAAATCGACACTGCTTTTCCATTTCTTTAATTCACTTATTGTTAGGATTTTACTCTCGCTTTCTGTTGTGGTATAGTTATAGGCAATTGCATCTATCATTTTTCCCTCAACTTCAACAGTGTAAATTCCGTTTTCATAAACTTGATTATGTGTGTAAAACACTTGCTTTCCTAAATGTGTTTTTTGAGTAGGAATGATATCTATCTTATCATTTTTAAGATGAACTATAGCATTTCTATTTTTTATTGCATTACTACTAAAATAATCCTCTGGACTAATTGTGTTATAAATAGATTCAGTTCTGATGGAGGAAGTTGCTATATTCAATATAGTAGGCACAAATAATGCATGCTTACTAAAGTTATTAAATTTGATGTTAAGTGGGCTATTAAAAAGATAGATTGAGCCTTTCCCTTTGTCAAATAGAGATAAGAATTCTATATTGTTTTCCAGAGTCAAAAGAGTAATACTATTACTATTTGTTTGAGAAATTATTGGATAGTATTTTTTTATTTCTGGAAAGTTAATTTTATCTAATTCCCCTTCAAATACTTGTTTGTAAATAGGATGTTTTATGTTTATATTTTCCAGTAAAATTGATTGAGTTTTTAATGCTGAAAATGTAGCGATTCCTAGTTGTTTTAACGTATAGTTATAGGTTGTTAAGTCAATATCTTTAGGTGGAAAAATAGCGATACTCCCACCATTGTCAGTAAAATTATTTAAACTATTAATAAGACCAGAACTAAATTCATGAACCTCATTAATCAAAATAATATCTTTCTGTTTTAACGCATTAAAATCTATATTTTTAACTGTAGTATTCTTAAAGTTGAATAGAGATGTGTCATTGTTAAACAAGGTGGTGATTGCTGTGTTATTCTCAGATGAATTAATGCAAAGAACAGTCACTTTATTTGTGTTTTTAAGAGTGAAGTAACAGTTATTGTCAAAGGATATTGGATGATCATTTATTTGTATTAGACCTTCCTGTACTGCAGTGTTCTCTGGCATAAAAGTAAAACTAATGATTTTACTTTCTTTTTCTTTTAGGCTAATGTATTGTTGTGATTTTTGTTTTGAGTTTATTTTCAAAAATACAGCTTGGTCATTTAAAGTATTTTTGGATTGATTAGTAATAGTAGTATAAACAGATATCTTTTGGTTATTATCAAATACAGGTGTATTTATCCAGCAACTGTCAATACTGATATTATTGTTTTCATTAGCAGTAAGCGGTATTAAGAAAAGAGAAGTATTGGCATCTAAATTGTTTAACTTTTCTACTTGTAATCCATTAATTTGCATATCAGAGATGATATATAGATGCGCATTTTCATTATTTAAGCTAGCTTGCCTATTTACAATTTGGTTTAAGCTTTTACTATAGGCTGATGTTTTAATGGCATCAATTTGGCTAGCAATTTCATTAGCATTATTACTGTTATTATGTTGTGCTAAAAAATCATTGTTTATGAGCCAAAAATTTGTTTCACTAGGGTAGGTCTTACTTATGCTTCTTGCCTTTTCCTTTGCAATGGAAAGTAGCCTACCATTTATACTTTCAGCATCCATACTAAAGGAATTATCTACATAAATAAAGACATTGCCTGTTTTTTTGTTTTTACTGTTAATTGGGATGTAAGGTTTTGCAAAAGCAAGTGTTAAACAGCTAATTGCAAGTGTTCTACTAATTAGGATAAGTAGATTTTTTAGCTTAGATTTCTTCCTATTATCTTTTTTAATTTCCTTTAAAAAACGAATACTGCTAAAGTAAATGATTCTGTGTTTTCGAAAATTAAATAGGTGAATGAGAATTGGAATTGCTACAGCAAAGAGAAAGTAAAGCAGTTGTGGGTTTTGAAATCTCATCAAAGTGCAAAATTAAACTATTTACTAGAAATAGTGTATTTTTTGAATTAAATTATTTTTCCGTCTTTCATTTCAAGTTTTTTACTTCCTAAATTAGCTAACTCCTTGTTGTGTGTAATTATAACAAAGGTTTGTCCTAATTCTTTATTTAATTTGAGAAATAAATTGTGTAATTCATCTGCATTTTTAGAGTCTAGATTTCCTGAAGGCTCATCCGCCAACACAATAGAAGGGGAATTGATTAATGCTCTGGCAACTGCAACTCTTTGTTGTTCTCCTCCTGATAGTTCGTCAGGTTTATGATTAGCTCTATTGCTTAACCCAAGTAATTCTAAAAGCGCTATGCCTTTTTCTTCAGCTGTCTTTCTATTAGTTCCCGCAATAAAAGCAGGTAAACACACATTTTCTAAAGCTGTAAATTCAACTAGTAAATTATGAAATTGAAATACAAAACCAATTTCCTTATTTCTAAAATTTGCAAGTTCTTCTTGGTTTAATGTGTTTACTTCTTTGCTATTAATAATTAAAGTGCCTGTTTGAACTTTATCCAGTGTACCTAGTAATTGCAAAAGTGTAGTTTTTCCTGCGCCTGAAGCACCTACTATACTTACAAACTCTCCTTTTTTAATGTGAAGATCAACTCCCTTTAAAACATCAAGGTTTCCGTAAGCATATTGTATGTTATTTGCTTTTATCATTTCCTAAGGTAAAGATAGTCTAAATAATATATTATTTTAAGCGATACACTATTTTGTTGGGCTAGGTTGAATGATTCTTCAACATTATCAGTCCAATGATTTACTAATATATTATCTTGATTATCAATAGCATTTTTCCAAACAAGGCTCATTTGACTTCCTGGCGCAAACCACCAGTTAAAGGCTATATCAGATGTCCAAGTAGTATAATTTATATTATGTTCCTCAATATAGTCACTTTCATATAAATAACCATCATCATCTAACGCTTTGAATTCTAAATTTTTAACTTGATCCATATGATATCTTAGTTTGACAGATAGGTCCATTTTATTATTTAAAATATAATTTGAACTTAACACATTAGTAATCATATAAGTGTTTCTTTTGGCAAATATATAATCAACTTGTGAAGGTTCTATGAATAAGCCTGAAGTATCATTTGCAACAAAACCAATATCATTGTATTTATTTTTAATAGATAACACATATCTTAGAGATATATTATCATTTATCCGCCATCTAGGTGATATCCTCCAATGATATGCATAACCTTGATATAATGGGTTTAAAGATGCCCCACCTCCGATATCAATAGCGAGTTTTTTTCTGTAATCTGTTGAAATCCATCCGCCACCATTTATTGACTTTGATCTTTTAAGAGGGCGTGAGAAGTCTCCTGTTCTAGCTTCATAAAAATCATTCTTTTCATAAGGGTTAAAATTAGCACGCATAAAGATAGTTGTGTAATTCTTTAATGTTGCATGAGCTTCTAACTGGTAATGAAAATCTAGAAATTTTTGGTATGCAAATAAGGTCTGATGTTCTATTTCTATTGCACTAGCAAAATTAATAAATCTTTTACTCTCATTAAATTGATGATAACTTAAAACTAGGCCGTTAGTTATTTCATTATTTGAATACAAAAAACCTAAATCATTAGGATTGTATTTGTCATCTTCAAAAATAGAATATAAGTCATATTGGTAGTTTCCGTTTGTTTTTCCTACTGACAACATACCGGAAAATCCTTTTGTTACGTCACTTCCTTCAAATTCCTGACTCATTTTTAGTTTTCCAACATATACTCGAGTATTCTCTTTATTGTTGATTCTCGTAAAAACGCCCGTTACATTTGCATCCTTCCTATTCCCATTTTGAACCATATGGGTATTCATTAAGCTTACTGATGAGCTATTGCCAAAAGCCTGATCAAATATCATCACATTATAATTAGTTAATGGATCTTCATTTGTTTTATTAGTTACCGCATTAAGTACAGCAACTCCTAGTCCGTTTTTAGTTCTTCCAGTAACTTTTGAAGCATTTAATAAATTATCTTCCAGTCTTCTACTATAAAACATCTCATCTCCTTTATCAAACAGCTCAGTTCCTTCATTAAAAAATTGTCTTTTTTCTTCATATTTCACTTCAAAAGGAGAGAGGTTTAATACCATTGCATCAGCTGCAACTTGTCCGAAATCAGGGATAAGCGTCATATCAAGAGTAAAACTCTCATTAATTCCGTATTTAAGGTCTATACCGTAATTATATGGAAATGTAGCATCTCCATTATACATATCTGCATAAATGGATGCATAAGGCATAAATGAAAGACGAATAGGGGAATCAATATCTTTAATTCCATCAAGTAATCCAGCTTGTAATGCAAAATCATTATAGTTTACGTCTATTGGGTTCCAGCTATACTCTTCACGATACCTTCTTATTGTTCTTGCCATATTTATTGCCCAAGGCATATCGTTCTCAGGGAATCTTATTTGTGAAAAAGGGATAGCTATTTCTCCGACCCATCCTTCATTATTAATTTTTACAGCTGATTTCCAAACAGCATCCCATGTTTTATCAATACCAGTTTTAGAGAATTTTCTATCTACTTGTACTCCTGCTGCAGAAATCATAAAATTATATTCAACTTGAGCATTATTAAATGGATCTATAAATATACCAAATGAATCAAAATTCTTATTTTCATCATCACGTTTAGAGAGCTCTTTTAATATGCTGTCAGGTGCATTATCATACATCATTACACCAAAATATATATTCTTACTATCGTAGCATATTTTAACCTCTGTTTTTTGATCTTGCCTTTCTGGTTTCCCGTTATTTGGTGATATTTGAGAGAAATTATTTGCAATATTTATCTTACTCCAAACCCCATCACTTAGATCTCCATCTATTTTAGGAGGGTTCTGAATTTTTTCTATATTATATACTTTCTTTTCATAAAATTGCCCAAAACTAATCATGGGCAATAGTATAAAAAGAAGGAAAATATTTTTAATTTTCATTAGTTTTAAAGTTTGGCGCAAAAATATATAATTTAATACCAATAGAAGTTTGTAGTTCAAATCAATCTTATATTTTTACCGAACTAAAAAACTACTAATGAATCTACACGAATATCAAGGAAAGGAATTACTAAATAGCTTTGGTGTAAGAATACAAAGAGGAATTGTTGCGAAAACACCTGAACAGGCTGTAACTGCTGCTGAAAAACTAAATGCTGATACGGGTACTTGTTGGTGGGTAGTGAAAGCACAAGTACATGCTGGAGGTAGAGGTAAAGGTGGGGGAGTAAAATTGGCTAAGTCATTAGAAGAAGTAAAGTCAATTGCAAATGATATTTTGGGAATGCATTTGGTAACTCCACAAACTTCATCTGAAGGAAAATTGGTACACCAGGTTCTTATCTGTGAGGATGTTTATTACCCAGGTGAAAGTGAAAATTCTGAGTTTTATATGTCTGTTTTGTTAAATAGAGCTACTGACAGAAACATGATTATGTATTCAACTGAAGGAGGAATGGATATTGAAGCGGTTGCTGAAGAAACTCCTTACTTAATTTTTCATGAAGAAATAGATCCAAAGGTTGGGTTAACAGGATTTCAATGTCGTAAAATTGCCTTTAACTTAGGTTTGTCTGGTGCTGCATTTAAGGATATGACTAAGTTTGTATACGCACTATATACTGCTTATGATAAAACAGATTCTTCTTTATTTGAGATTAACCCTGTATTAAAAACTTCAGATGATAAGATAATGGCAGTTGACGCAAAAGTGTCTTTAGATGCAAATGCATTATTTAGACATAAAGATTTCTTAGCTTTAAGAGACATAAGAGAAGAAGACGCTACAGAATTAGAAGCAGGTGAGTATGGATTGAACTTTGTAAAATTGGATGGTAATGTGGGTTGTATGGTAAATGGTGCCGGACTGGCTATGGCAACTATGGATATTATTAAAATGGCTGGAGGTAGGCCTGCTAATTTCTTAGATGTTGGTGGTACTGCTGATGCAAAAAGAGTTGAACAAGCATTCCGTATTATTTTAAAAGATGATAATGTAAAAGCGTTATTAGTAAATATCTTTGGAGGTATTGTAAGGTGTGATAAAGTAGCGCAAGGTATTGTTGATGCTTATAAAAATATAGGAGAGATAAATATACCTTTAATTGTAAGGTTACAAGGAACGAATGCAACTGAAGCTAAAAAGTTAATTAACGATAGTGGTTTAAAAGTAGAGTCAGTAATATTATTGCAAGAAGCAGCTGATAAGGTAACAGAGGTGTTGTCGTAAAGTTAGATATTATAATAGAAGTTGAAAATATTAGATATTAGATTAAAGCCAAGCCTTTGCTTGGCTTTTTATCTATTGATACTTTAGACAATTTATAGGATAGTATACTGAAAAAATACACCTAAAATTATTCACTAAATAAATCCATTTCAATATATTATAAGCTAATACATGAAAAATTAATCGAAAATTAATATTGGTTAAATATAAGAATGAAGTAGATTAATTTTAAATCTATTTGAAAATATATTTTGTATTTTTGTAATCTAAATTTTAAAAAATAAACAATGAAGAATCTTTTACTTACTATTTTAGCTATTGCAGTAATTTTTTCAGCTTGCGACAAAGAAGAAGAGCTAACTAATACAGCTCCTACTACAACTCCTACTACATATGATTTTTCTTGTAAGGTAGGCGGATCTCCTTTCACGGACAACAGTCCTATTGTTGTAATTGACCCTTCTTCAAATGTGCTTACACTTGATGCTAAAAATGGAGAAAATACAATTAGAATTATTATTTATAATTTTTCAGATAGAATTGTTGGTGAAGAGATTTCATTAAATTATGGAGCTGGTATAAGCGGTGCATTAGTTACAAAAGATGGAGTGGATTATACTAATACTCAAAGTGGCACATTAATTTTCACTAAGATAGATGCAAAATTATCAGGAACATTTAATTTTACTTCTAGAGCAGTTGATTTTTCTTCTAAATCAGTTACTGAAGGTGTATTTGAAGATTTAACATATTAATGAGTACTAGGTCAAAAATACTAGACATTAATGAAATTAATCAAAAGCTAAAGCGATTGGCTTGGCAAGTTTATGAAAAAAATTCAGCTGAAAAAGAAATTATTGTAGTAGGTATTTCAGAAAGAGGCTTAATTTTAGCAAAACAATTAGTAGGACATATTAAGGATGTTTCAAATATTAGAACTAAGATTTCTCATTTGGAATTAAATAAAGATAATCCTTATCACCAAGAAGTTTCTTTAAACTTGGCGGAAAAGGAATATGCAAATAAAGTAATTATACTTGTTGATGATGTTTTGAATTCAGGGAAAACCTTAATGTATGCAGCTAAACATTTTTTAACAACTCAACTAACTAGCTTATCTATTATGGTGTTGGTGGATCGCAACCATAATTGCTACCCTATAAAGGCGGATTATATTGGTTTGTCCTTAGCAACTACTTTACAGGAGTATATAAATGTAGAATTAAAAGGAACCGATAAGGGAGTTTATCTCTCTTAGCACCTCATCTGTGCTTTTATCATCTACTAATATGGTGTAACTAGCTAAATTATAGAAATCATTTCTGTTCTGAAGATTGCTATTTATATAAACCTCTAATTCTTCATCGGTTTTATTGGCTATCAAAGGGCGATTTTGTTTTTCTTTTTTTAATCGATTAAATAAACAATTATCTGATGCTTTTAAGTAAATACTTATTCCTTTGGAATTTATCAATCCCATATTATTATTATGTATTGGTAATCCGCCACCACAAGCTATAATACTATTTTGGTTTATGTTTTTTAAAAGTTCAGTTTCCAATATTCTGAAATGCAATTCTCCATCTTTTTTGAATATTTCCGAAAGACTTCTTTTTTCTTTCTTCTCAATCTCTTGGTCAGTATCATAATAGGGAAGGTGCAATTCATTTGCTAATAACTTAGCAATAGTAGTTTTTCCAGCACCCATGTAGCCAATAAGATAGAGCATAAATAAGAAGTAAATTTAAGTTTCAAATTAACATAATTTATTATGATTTTTGATTAGAAATAAGTATAGATATTATTGTTAAATCTTTTTTGCAAAATTCATTCCGATTAAAGAAAAGTAATATATTTGCAGCCGATTTTGACCGACCTGGTAGCTCAGCTGGTAGAGCACCTCACTTTTAATGAGGGGGTCCTGGGTTCGAGCCCCAGCCAGGTCACCAAAAACAAAAAGATCCTGCTTAATAGTGGGATTCTTTTTTTATGTATTATTGCATAACACTTTGCCCAGGTGCTGAAATTGGTAGACAGGCATGATTGAGGGTCATGTGTCCTATGGACGTGCGGGTTCGACTCCCGCTCTGGGCACGTTTATTACCTTCGTATTATTAATGAATTAGAAAAATAGTTTAACAATTTTATTTCTAAAAATTCACCCTCCAACTCGCTTATAATTATAACCTTCTTTTGCTAGAATATCCATTACCTTATCTCTTAGATCTCCTTGTATAATTATTTCACCATTTTTAGCACTTCCCCCTACACCACATTTTACTTTTAGTATTTTACCTAATGCTTTCAAATCATCAGTTGTTCCAATAAAATCTTTTATGATAACCGCAATTTTCCCTGCCCTATGTTTGTCAATACATACTCTAAGGTTTTGCTGATTATTTGCTAATGTATCCATTTCTTCATTTTCGTATTCAAACTCAAAATTAGGATTAGTAGAATACATTACTCCTTTTCTGTTTTTCTTATTTCTATCCATTGGGCATTAGTATCTTTAATGATTTTGGTAATATTGTTACTTCAAGAGTATTACTAGATTTGAAAGGTTCTCCGTCTAAGTGAAGGAGCGTATTTCCTGCCGTTATTGTCATTTTCTGACATTGTATAATTTCAACATGCTTTGATAAATTAATCTTACTTGTTAACAACATATATATAAATATAGGAATTTTCCATTTTGGAAAATCCTTAACAATAACAAAATCAATTAATCCATCTTTAAAATCTGCCATAGGTGAAATTCTTGCATTATTTCCGTATTGACTAGTATTGGCAAAGTTTATCATATAAGCTTTTACTTTTCGTTCAATATTGTTATAACTAATTGTATATTCCTTTGCATTATAACTTAACTCTCTTAAAACAAGTTTAGCATACTTAACAAAACCTCTCTCTGTTAAAGTTGAAAATAAATTAGCAATATGGGCATCAAAACCAATTCCAGAAATATTTACAAATGGAGATCCATTTACTGTGCACGAATCTATTATCTCCACTCTTGTATCCTTCAGTTGTTTAACTGCTTTTTCAATACTACGATCCATTCCGATATGGTTAGCAAATCCGTTTCCAGAACCGCAAGGGATAACCCCAAGTGCGGTATTAGTATTTACTAACCCTTTTAAACACTCATTGATCGTTCCATCACCACCTACTGCTATTACGGCGTCTATGTTCTCATTTGCTGCTTCCTTGCTTATCCTAGTTGCATCCCCAGTTTTTTGAGTGTGAATAATTTCATAATTTTTAAGATGTTTAGAAATATATTTTTCAATATCTTTTTGCTTTCCTGTACCAGATATAGGGTTAATAATGAATCTAATTTTCATACTTCAAATTATTGTTCTTCATTCTGAAATTATAATCTTGTTTTATAGCTTTTAATAGCTTAATATTAGATTTCTCAGTATTGCTAATTTCTTTCAAATTCCAGTGAATAAAAGTTGGATATTCTTCTCGTTTATTATTAATTATTCCTTGATCTGTAATAAAACGATAATTACTATACAATTTACTAATAGCCCAACTTTCACCTGAAAATAATGATTTTCCAAAAGCTAAATAGGGTTTTGTGTAGGCAACTTCTTCAAGGATGGTTGGCATAATATCTATTTGCTGAACTACTGAATTGTTTTCTCCTACTATACTACCATCACCTTTAAAGTATAGAAGAGGAATTGCATAGCGTCCTATTCTATTTTTATAGGTATTATTGTAATTTACTGGAGAAGTATGGTCAGCTGTAATAACAAATAGTGTATTCTTGAACCAATCTTCATTTTTTATGCTTTTAAAAAATTGCTGCATAGCATCATCAGTGTATTTTATGGTTTCTCTTAATTCTACTTTTTTAAATTGATGATTATAATTTTTTGGTAATATATATGGCGGGTGAGAACTCAATGAGAAAAAAGTAGTAAAAAACGGTTCTTTCTTTGCATTTAATTCAGAAGCAAAATACTTCATAAAAGGAATGTCATATATCCCCCAGGTTCCATCAAAATCAGCTGTATTGTTGTATTCTTCCATGCCATGATATTCATGGAAACCTGCTTTACGACTAAAGCTATAAAAACCCATTGTACCTTTTTGTCCTCCATGAAAAAAGGAAGTGTTATAACCCTCAATCTTTAGTAAGGAAGCCAGGCTCTCAAATTGGTTTTGTCCGTAATTAGAAGTGATAAAGGGATTATCCATTAAAGTAGGGATTGAAGCCGTAATAGCTGGAAGTGCCTCTATGGATTTTAATCCATTGGCATAAGCATTATTAAATACCATTCCATTTTCCATAAGGCTATCTAAAAATGGAGTATAACTTTCACCCTCATTGTAGTGCCCTACAAATTCTTTAGAATAACTTTCCATAATAAGGATGACAATATTTTTCTTATCAATAGCTTTGCTTTTTGGTATGTGAATCGGGGAATAAATCTTTTCTAACTCTTGCTTTTTAAAATAATTGTAAGTTCTTAAAGGTTTGGTGTCCAAGGAGTGTAAAATACAGAATGGAGTATTTAAAATCAAACTTGTATTCTGAGAACCACATAACTCACCAGCATTAATAGTATTTATTGGTTTTAATTGCAACCCACCTCTAGCAGAAATCACAAATAAACCAATTGCTAAAACCAATACTAATAGCTGTTTACAAATACCATTAAGGTTTAATGAAAATTTATAATTAGGAATTTCTTTTACTTTAAGCAATAGGTATACCTGAACAATAGAAAATAAGGTAATTGGCCAATAGTCCTTTAAGTATTGAGGAATGATATTTTTAGCATCATTTCCTAAGCTCAATAGTTGAAAAAAGTCTGCAGTAGATCGTTTCTGTGTGAATTTAAAATATTCTATATCTACATTATTCATTAATAGAAATGGGATATTTACTACATAAAAAAGCCAATTAGTTAATTTATGATATTTTTTTCTGTACCTTAAGTTATGCGGTAGAAACAATAAAATAAATAGTGGAATATTAATGTATACTAATGCTGAGATATCAAAGCGTAAACCAGCTATAAATTCTAAAAAATAATAAGGATCAATAGTTTCCTTATTGTTAAGATAAAAATATATTCTGCTAGTAGAATATAGAGATATCAAGATAAGAATCCTCTTATAATAAGTTATTAGAAATTTCATTAATTACTACAACAACTTCCACTATTACAATCATCATTCTTTTTTGTGAATTTTATATATATAAAATATATCGCCAATACTAATATAATTCCTACTGCTATTTCCTGCCAATTCATCTTTTCAATTTTCAACAAAGTAAAGAAAATATTAAGTAGTTTTGGCACCAAACAAAATCAAAGATGCAATTTAATAGAAAGGGAATTTCAGATATTGAGTTATTGGACTTATATAAATCTATTTTAACACCAAGATTAATAGAGGAAAAGATGTTAATTTTATTACGGCAAGGTAAAATTTCAAAATGGTTTTCAGGAATAGGGCAAGAAGCTATTTCTGTGGGTGTAGCTGCTGCCTTAAACCAGGATGAATATATACTGCCAATGCATAGAAATTTAGGTGTTTTTACTACTAAAAATGTCCCATTGAATCGTTTATTTTCACAGTTTCAAGGAAAAGCGAATGGTTTTACAAAAGGGCGTGACCGTTCTTTTCATTTTGGAACTCAGGAGTACAATATTATTGGAATGATATCTCATTTGGGACCCCAGTTAGGAGTTGCTGATGGAATTGCTTTGGCTAATAAATTAAAAGATAATAAAAAAACAACTGCGGTTTTTACTGGGGACGGTGGAGCAAGTGAAGGTGATTTTCATGAAGCACTTAATGTGGCAGCCGTTTGGGATTTACCAGTTATGTTTGTAATTGAGAATAATGGGTATGGCTTGTCCACTCCAAGCTCGGAACAATTCAGGTGTAAGCAATTTGCAGACAAAGGAATCGGTTACGGAATGGATGCTTATACAATTGATGGAAATAATATTCTGGAAGTATATTCTGCTGTTAAGGATATAAAAGAACAAATTGCAAAAAACCCTAAGCCTGTTATTCTAGAATGTATGAGTTTCAGGATGAGAGGACATGAAGAAGCTTCTGGGACAAAATATATATCCCAAGACTTAATAGAAATGTGGGCTAAAAAGGATCCTATTGAAAATTATGAAGCCTTTTTATTGAAAGAGAAATTAATCTCACAAGTAGAGATAGATGCATTAAAAATAAAAATAAAAGCTGAAATAAATATGGCTTGGGCTACTGCTGATACAGAGTCAAGGGTAGTATCAAATCCTGAGCAAGAGTTGGCTGATATTTATGCTCCTTATCTTCCTGCAATTATTCAACCTTCTGTTGAAAAAACAGATAAACGATTAATTGATGCTATTTCTGATGGATTAAAACAATCCATGCAAAAACATGATAATTTGATTCTTATGGGGCAAGACATTGCTGATTATGGAGGAGTATTTAAAATCACGGATGGTTTTATGAATGAATTTGGAAGGGATAGAGTGCGTAATACACCTATTTGTGAATCAGCCATAGTCAGTACTGCATTAGGATTATCAATTAACGGATACAAATCTGTAATGGAAATGCAATTTGCTGATTTTGTTACTTCTGGTTTCAATCCAATTATTAATAATTTGGCAAAAACTCATTACAGATGGGGCGAAAAAGTGGATGTTGTAGTGCGCATGCCTACAGGGGCAGGAGTAGGAGCAGGCCCTTTCCATTCTCAATCTAATGAAGCATGGTTTACTCATACTCCTGGATTAAAAGTAGTTTACCCTGCCTTTCCTGAGGATGCAAAAGGTTTGTTAAATGCGGCTATTAATGACCCAAATCCAGTAATGTATTTTGAACATAAAGCTCTATATAGAAGTTTAAGAGGGAAAGTTTCAGAGGCTTATTTTACTACCGAAATAGGAAAAGCAAAGCGTATAAAAATAGGAAATGATGTAAGTATTATAACTTATGGTATTGGAGTCCATTGGGCTTTGGAGGTTTTAAAAAATAATCCGGATATTTCCGCAGATTTGATTGATTTAAGAACACTTATTCCTTTAGATAAATTGGTTGTTTTGGATTCAGTACAGAAAACTGGTAGAGCTATTGTATTACATGAGGATTGTATGATTGGTGGTTTTGGAGCTGATTTGTCAGCTATGATTGCTGATGAATGTTTTGAATATTTAGACGCTCCTGTAAAGCGTTCAGCATCAATGGACACACCTGTTCCTTTTGCCCATGAATTAGAAGATAAGTTTTTGGCTAAAGCACGCTTTGAAACTCAACTAAAAGATTTGCTCTCATACTAGAATGATATTAATTTCTACAGTATTGTTTATCTGATTTTTTTTTTTCATATTTGTAAATTATAAATCAAGTTAAAAATCGCAATTTCATGAATGATTTTCTTTATATAAAATCAAAATTTATAGTACTACTTTTAGTACTACTTTTCTCCTTTTCATCCTGTGTTACAAATAAGGATTTAGAGTATTTTCGGACTTCAAAGGATATCTCAAAAATTAAGTTAAATACTAATGAATATCATTTGCATGTTGGTGATCTAATATCAGTACAAGTTAGCACAGTTACTAATCAAGAAAACGATTTTTTTAATAAGGAACAAAATTCAAATTCTCAACTAATAGTGCAAAATCCATACTTGTATGGGTATTTGATTAAGGAAGGTGGTTTTTTGGACCTGCCTTCTTTGGGTAAAATAAAAGCTGAAGGATTTACATTAAGAGAATTAGAGGGTATTATAAAAAATATTGCAATGACTCACTTTGAGCAACCAATAATAAAACTGAATATCATTAACTTTGAAATAAGCGTTCTAGGATCTGTAAACAGTCCTGGAAATTATAGAATAATTAATCCTAATGTAAATGTTTTATATGCATTAAGTTTAGCTAATGATATGACAGAATTTGGTGATAGAAAAAAAGTAAAAATTATTAGAACTAATTCTAAAGAAAATAAAGTTTTTTATTTAGATTTAACTGACTTAAACGTTTTAAATCATCCTAATTTCATGTTACAGCCTAATGATGTGATTTTTGTACCACAATTGCAAAAAAGATTTTATTCGTTTTCTAACCTGCCTAACTTGGTGTCTATGTCAATATCAGCAATAACACTTTATCTTTTAATCAATAATAATTAAATATGAATGATAATCAATTTGATGAGATAATAGATTTTAAGCAATTCTTTTATAAGATAATTAATAATTGGCACTTTCTTGGATTAAGTTTGTTATTGACTTTTGCTACTGCTTTTTTATATAACCGATATACTAATGAGCTATATTTGATTGAAACATCTATTCTTATAAAGGAAAATAACTCAATGGAGTCTGCTTCTGAATTATTGTTTGAAAAAACAATGGGAAGTACTAATATAAGTATGGAGAACAAGGTGTTAATGCTAAAATCGTATCCTTTAGTTTATTCAACATTATCTGATTTAGGTTTTGATATTAGTTATTCTATTCTTGGAGCTATAAAAGAGTCTGAAACCTTTATTGCACCAATCAAAATAGAATGTAGTGATGTAACTAAAGTAATTGGAAAGAAAATTATTATTGAATATATTGATGATAATAAATACACATTAATTTATGATGATAATAATCAACAAAATTATCAGTTTGGAGAGGAAATTAATTTTCATAAAACAAAGATTAGAATTGATTTAGATACTAGGTATTCTACAAATAGCATTACTACTCCTAGTACAATTATTAAATTTAGGGATTTAAAAAAACTTACTAAAGAGTATCAAAAGAAGATTTTAATTACACAAAAAGATGTAAAGTCAACTGTAATTGATATATCAATTTTAGAAGAGGATCAATTAAAGGGGGTTGAATTTTTAAATAAATTAACTGAGAATTATATTAATACTGAGCTAATAGAAAAAAATACAGCATCAAAGAACACTGTTTCATTTATAAATAGTCAGTTGAAAGACATGAATGATTCGTTATCACTTATTGAACTAAATATACAAGAATATAAGAATAGTAATAAAATTACTGATTTAAGTTTAAAGGCGCAAAGCATTTATACTAATATTGCTAATTTAGATACAGAATTAGCTAAATGCAAAAATCTTAATAATTATTATATTTATCTTGAAGATTATATTAATGATGGGGATAATTTAGAAAGCATTAGCGTCTCTAATTCAATTGGCGCTAATGATATAGGTTTGAACGTGATAATAAATCAATTAATTGAGTTACAAGTTAGAAAGAATATCTTAGTTGATGGTGGGCAAATCAATAACCCATCAGTTTCTCAATATAATCGTCAGATTACGCAATTAGTAGTTAATCTTAAAGAAACAATTAATTCAAGTAAGTCAACTAATAATTTACTAATTACCGATTTCAAAAATAGAATTAATAAAATGGAAGCCTCATTAGGAAATATTCCAAAAGTTGAGAGAGAACTGTTAACTTTTGAGCGCTTACAGTCTATCTCTGAAAATATTTATATTTTCTTATTACAAAAAAGAGCAGAAGCAAAAATTACTTCTTCCTCTAATATTACTGATGCTAGAGTACTTGAGCCTTCTCTATATTTATCTAACGAACCTGTTACTCCTAATAAACTAAAAAATTATCTAATTGCATTACTCATAGGTTTTATCTTGCCTATCATTATACTTTTGATTAAAGAATTGATAAACGAAAAAATACTTACTAGAGTTGATTTGGAGAAAGCTACATCTATTCCTATTTTAAGTATAATTGGCAGCAATAATAGTGGTAATACCTTACTGTCTCAACAAAATCCTAAGTCAGCTGTTTTTGAGGGCTTTAGAGCTTTGCGTTCTAATTTAGACTTTTTCAATGGGGATAATAACAAAAAAGTATATTTAGTTACTTCATCAATTAGTGGGGAAGGTAAAACCTATATTGCTCAAAATCTAGCTATAGTATTTGCAAAATCTGGTAAAAAGACTTTAGTCGTAGGGGCTGATTTAAGAAGGCCCAGAATGTATGTTGATTTTGAACTTACAAATGATATTGGGATTTCTAATCATATACTTGCTGATAAATCATTAAGTGATGTAATTGTGCAATCAGATATTGAAAATTTAGATATTTTGGTTTCTGGACCTATACCAAATAATCCATCTGATGCATTACTGAGTGATAAATTTGGAGAGATGATAGCTGTCTTAAAAGAAAACTATGATATTATTATTTTAGACACACCACCTTTAGGCTTAGTTGCTGACTCATTAACTTTAATGGATTATTCAGATATTAACCTATATGTAGCAAGACAGAATTATTCTAGAAAAGGTTTGTTGTCATATGCTGATGATATGTATATTAATAAGAGGTTAGGTGAGATACATCTTATTTTTAATGATGTAAGAGAGGGAAGTGGTGCTTATGGCTACGGATACGGCTACGGCTACGGCTATGGCTATGGCTATGGATATGGCTACGGTTATGGAAATAAATATGGATATACTGAAGGTTCAGAGTATTTTAATGAAAATAATAAGTTAAAAACTAATGAATTATAAAAACCCAAATATTGCAGCTGAAATCTGCTGTAATCACCAAGGAAACATAGAGATTGCAAAACAAATGATAAAAGTTGCTGCTGATGGAAATCTAACTGTTGCAAAATTTCAGAAAAGAAATAATAAAGAGTTTCTTACAAAGAAGCAATTTGACACTCCTCATCCAAACAAAATGCATTCATTTGGAGAACCTTATGGTGTGCATAGGGAATTTTTAGAATTTTCTATTAATCAACATAAAGAACTTAAAGATTATGCCGAAAGTGTAGGTATTATGTATTCATCCTCTACATTTGATGTTTCTTCTGCAAAAGAAATTATCACTCTAAATCCTGAGTACATTAAGGTTCCTTCTGCTTGTAATAATCATTTTGCAATGCTAAGAATTTTAAGAGATGAATATACTGGAGGAGTGCATATTTCATTCGGAATGACTACAAAAAAACAAGAAGAAGAAATAGTGCAATTCTTTGAAGAAACTAATCAAGGAAACAGATTAGTAGTGTATGCGTGCACTTCTGGTTATCCTGTTCCTTTTGAGGATGTTTGTTTGTTAGAGATTGTTAGATTAAAAAAAACATTTGGAGATAGGGTTGATAAGATTGGTTTTTCTGGTCATCATCATGGAATTTCTGTTGATATAGCTGCTTACACATTAGGAGCAGAATGGTTTGAAAGACATTTTACATTGGACAGAGTTTGGAAAGGAACTGATCAAGTATTCTCATTAGAGCCAACTGGAATTAGAAAATTAGCTAGAGATTTAAGAGCTGTACAAAAAGCATTAACATTTAAAAATGAAGATATTTTGGATATCGAAAAACCAAAAGGAGGATATGAAAAATATAGATCCGAATGAGTGTCATAGCTTTTATTCCTGCAAGAGGTGGTAGTAAATCTATTCCCGGAAAAAATATTAAAGATTTTTGTGGAAAGCCATTAATTTATTGGAATTTATTTGCTCTTGAGAAATCAGAATTAATTGATGAAGTTATTGTTGCTAGCGATTCTGAAAAGATATTTAAAAAAGTAGAAGAATTTAATTTCTCAAAAGTTAAATTGTATAAAAGAAGTGCAGAAAATGCACAGGATCATTCTACTTCAGAAGCTATTATGTTAGAGTATATTAATTATGCAAAATTAGCACCTACAGATACTTTTATGTTAGTTCAGGCCACTTCCCCTTTTACTCGTACAGAGGATTTTAATAATGGTTTGAAACTTATGAATAAGTACGATACAGTTTTTGCTTGCGCAAAAATTAAACGGTTTATATGGAATAAAGATGGAATACCTTTAAATTACGATCATAATAATCGACCAAGAAGGCAAGATTTTGATGGTACGTTTATGGAAAATGGTGCATTTTGTATTAGTTCTGTTTCTGATATAATTTATCACAATAATCGTATTTCTGGTAATATTGGTATTTGTGAAATGGAGGAATATACTTTTGTGGAGATTGATGAAGTGGAAGACTGGATAATGGCAGAGCAATTATTTTTAAAAAATAATGCTCCCGAGTATAAATCTAATTTTAATAAAATCAAATTACTATTATCAGATGTTGACGGAGTGTTAACTGATGCTGGAATGTACTATACGGAAAATGGTGATGAATTTAAGAAATTTTGCACTTATGACGGGATGGGTTTTCAACTTCTTCAAAAAACAGGAATAAAAGTTGGAATCTTAACTACTGAAGATAGAAGTCTAAATAAAAGAAGAGCTAATAAACTAGGTCTAGACTTTGATTTTCATGGTGCAAAGGATAAATTAAAAACAGTTAAAGATTTGTGCATAAAGGAAAATATTACTATTGATGAAGTAGCTTATATAGGAGATGATATAAATTGTTTTAGCCTTTTATCTAATGTAGGAATTGCAGCTTGCCCAAATAATGCAATGGATAAAATTAAAGCTATTCCAAATATTATACAGTTAAATAAAAATGGAGGTGATGGTGTAGTAAGAGAGTTTGCTGAATTAATACTTAAATAGTGAAATGGTGGAGAAATATTAAGGATATAGCACTTTCTTTTTATTATCCTTCTGGTCAATTTTTTTTAGTTTCTTTTCCAAATTCAGGTCGTACTTGGCTTATGTATATGTTGAGAAGCATACTAAAAGAAGCTGGAAAAGAGAATCTTTATATTGAATACACACATGACTGCAGCGAAATAATTATTGAAAATGGAACTAGGCAAGATCCTCACTTAATTTTTAATTTTACAAATAGATTTAGGTACTTGCGTGCTAGAGTTATTTTTTTAGCCAGAGATCCTAGAGACATAATTACTTCTAATTTTTATCAAGTTACAAATAGATCCAAAAATCCGTTTAAATTTAATTCAAAATCAGAGTTTATTAATCATGATCTTTATGGTTTTAATAGAGTTATACATTTCTTCAATATGTGGTATAACAATAAAACGAAACCTAAAGACTTTTTACTTATTAAATATGAAAATTTACTAGAAAATACTTTAGATTTAAAGAAAGTAATAAGTTTTTTAAATGTAGAGCTTCCTGATGAATCAATAGAAAGAATTTATCAAGAATGTACTGCTCATAAAATGAGAGAAAAAGAGAAAAAAAATCAACTTGAAGGTTTTAGTGATTTTGGAAAAGAAACTAATAAATTAAAGGTTAGAAAAGCTAGAAAAGGATCGTATATTAATGAACTTACATTAGAAGATATTACATTTTGCAACAAAAAAATGGAAAAATTAAATCCCTATTTTGGTTATAAAATATGAGAGCTTATTATTTTTTCTATTCTTTTTTTTATTTTATAAAACTAGCTTTTAAAAGAAAACATTACAATATCATTTTTTATGCTCCACATCATTTTAATAGAGGAAATAATTCAGAAAATATTTTTTTTAAAGATTTATTAGATTTATGTAAAACGCATAATTTAAGTTTTTTATACTTAGAAGAGCCAGATGTTTATTCTAATCAGAAACGATCTAAGATTGCTATACCTTTTGATTTTATTTATTACTTGACTGTATTCTTTCGTAAATTTATGAAATCAAAGATCTCATATATTGATGATGATAAAAAAATTGGTGGTTTCATGAAGAAAATATTTTTTAAAAACATAACCTTTGATAATTACATTACTATTTCTCAGAGTATGTTAAGCTTTTTTAACGGAGTTAATTCTGATGCTAAACGATTTGATTTACAGCACGGTACAATACATGCAAAAAAGAAAAGTTATTTGTATAACGGGATAGTGTCAAGTAATTTAAAAGAGAATGATGTAACCCTTTTGTTGAGGGGTAATGCTTTTAAAGATATCTTAATAAAAAATGATACATCAAATTATTTTCTGGATCATATTAAGGTCATTGGTATTTCCAATTTTAATAATGTGATTCCATCAAAACTAAATAAAAATGTTTTGGTTTCATTACAGTTTACACATGATCATTCATTTGATGAAAATAAAGAAATCGCTGAGAATCTTGAAATCCATATAAAGAAAGAATCTTCTTTTCATTTTTATTTAAAAAGCCATCCTAGATTTAATAATGAGATCAATTTAAGTCGTTTTTTATCTTTACCAAATGTATCGTTGTTCTCTGAAGATTTGAAAGATAGTTTTGATAAATGCTCTTTTCATTTAACATCTTATTCTTCAGTGACTTTTGAGGCATCATTACATGGAATTCCAACTTGTTTTTTGCAATTAGATCCTATTAAAATGAGCATTTTTAATACACAATATAATTACCCTTTCTATAATTATTTATTATCTGATTTGTACAATAATTATTCGTTTTGTTCTTTAAAAGCTCAGAAATGGGCAAAAGAATTTTATCAACCTTTTTGTGAAGCATCTTTTTTAAAATCTTTAAAAAATGCATAAAAAGAAAATTAAAATATTTTTAGGTGGATATTTAAATTATACAAATGCTCAAAATTTAAACTGTTTAGCTTTAGCTAATTATCTTGATTCTTCAAAATTCACTACTTATGCTCTAAGCGTTTATTTTTTACCTAAAATTAAAAGCAAAGCGATTGTTTTTAATTGTTTTTATCCATTCAAAATTTCTTCTATTTTAGGTTTTTTGTGGGGTGTAATTATATGTGACATTGCTTATTTCCCAAAACATAAATCTCATCCTTTTTGGATTCATTATATAGCTATGTTTCTTGGTAAAAAAATATTTACCACTATTGAAAATAATATGTGCGATCTTGAAAAGGAGAGTATGATTAACTCTTTTAAAGGAAAAAAGAATCTTATAAATTATTTTAAACGTATCCCAAATATTTTTGGTATTACACAATATATTATTGATAATGCTAAATGTGGGGTTAAATTAGAAAATAAGGTGTTATATTTAGGTGTTGAATCAGATATTTTTTCTGCTAAAGTAAGAAGTAAATTAAAAAATATTGTTTTTGTTGGAACCCTTAAAAAACGTAAAAGAGTAGGAGAGTTCCTTGAGTTAGCAAAAATTTTCCCGGATATTAATTTTAATATTATTGGAGATGGAATCGATAAGGAATCTTTAAGAATTAATGCTACAGATAATGTAATTTTCTATGGACCCTTAAGTCAAGTAGAATTAGCATCTAAATTTAATGATATGGATTTACATATTCTTCCTTCAATATCCGAAGGGTTTCCGAAAGTAATTTTAGAGACTGCATCTGCTGGAATTCCTTCTCTAGTATATTCTAATTATGGCGCGTCAGAATGGATAGTTAGTAATGAAAATGGTTTTATTGTAAATGATTTTGAACAATTAACTACAACCCTAAGGGGCTTAATAAATAATGAAAATTTGTTGACAAGGAATTCAGAGGGTGCAATTTTGTTGGCTAAAAAATTTAATTGGAAAAGAGTTATTGGTGAATGGGAGAATGTAATATGCAATTTAAGATGATAAACTGGATAAAGGATAAGTACTATTGGGTTAATAATCACCAGACTCTTAAAAAATTCTTTAATAATAGAAAAGAATTAAAAATACTACTTTTTGGATATCCTAAAAGCGGAAATACTTGGACACGTTTTCTAATTTATAATTATAGAAACTTATTATTACATCCTGATGAAGAACAAACAGTTTCTTATGATAGATTAAATGCTTTACAGAATAATATAATGGACAGAGGTACTACTTTTTTACCTGAAAATGGTTTTCCTTTTATTTATAGAACACATAAAATATACAAAAAATCATATAATCTATTTGATAAAAGAATTTTTATCCATAGAAATCCATTAGATACATTAATTTCTTCTTATTATTTTTATAAAAATAGAAAAGTTCCATTTTTAGATGATTCTCAAAATATTAGAGAGAAATTACATGATATCGATTTTTATGTTCTGTATAAGATAAATTCCTGGATTAATTTTTATAATACATCAATAAAACATGCTGATTTTGTGATAAATTACACGGAAATAAAACAAGATACAGAAGCAGTTTTTATTAAACTATTAGAATTTCTAGACTGGGATTTTGATGTGAAGTTAATGAAAAAAACTATTGATATTTCATCTTTTAAGAAAATAAAGAAAATGGGTGCTAAAAAGAATCAAATGTATGGTAATGGTCCAAAAGATGGAAGTTTTAATGGAGAATTTACTAGATCAGGAGAGGAATCTCAGTTTTATCATGAACTTCAAGAAGAAACAATTGATTTTGTATTAAATAAATTCCCTGATTTCAAGAAGATATATCCTAACTTAATTGATTAAGAGCAATACATATCTAGTTGTCACGCCATTTTTCCCATCTAACGAATGTCATGTAGGAAGTTATATTTTTGATCAGTTAAATGAGATTAGAAAGCAATCTAATTTTAATATTAAGTTAGTTAAAATTGTTTCTATTTTATCAAATGAAAAGGATTATCTTTTTAAGAATTTTCAAGTTAAAATATTTAAAGTTATTGATTTTCCATGTTTTATTTTCCCTGGATTTTTTAATTTCATTAATAAAATGAGATTTAGACTCTTTTTAAAACATAATAATATAGAAAATATTAAATTTTCACACTCTCATGTTTCTTATCCATCTTTATATTTGGTAGAGGATTTAGAATGTTATAAAATAATTCAGCATCATGGTTTAGATGTTCTTCAGTTAACGAATGGAAGAAATAAATTTATTAAAAATATCCAAAAAAGATTTTTAATTAGAAATACCATAAAATATCTTAATAATGCTGACATAAATATTGGAGTTTCTGATTTAGTTCTGCAACAACTTAGAAATTTCAAAACCTACAATCCTAAAAATGAATTTGTATTATATAATGGAGTAAATACATCAAAATTCTTTAAAAAAGAAATTACAGAAACTGATATTTTTACAATTGGATGTGTTGCTAATTTTTGGGAAATTAAAGATCAAATAACTCTGATAAAGTCAATTCAAAAAATATTAGAAGATGGAAATAAAATAAAATTAAGATTGATTGGATCTGGGCCAACTCTTCAATTTTGCAAAAAATATGTAGTTGAAAATAGTCTCTCAAAATATATTGCTTTTGAAAAAGAAATTGCTCACGAAAAATTGAATGATTTTTATAATCGTATTGATTTATTTGTTTTACCTTCATATTATGAGGCTTTAGGTTGTGTTTATTTAGAGTCTTGGGCTACTAATACTCCTTTTATAGGAATTGAAGGTCAAGGTATATCTGAGCTAATATCTGATAAAGAAAGAAAAAATATTTTGGCTGAGAAACAATCTGCTGAGTCATTAAAGGAAAAAATATTGATAGCGTATAACAGAAAAATAAATTACCCTTTTGATGAGAAGTATGATATTAAAAATACAATTAAAGAGTTTATAAATTATTTATTATTTAAATCAGATGACTAATATAATTAATTTTTTAGAGCAAAAAAGTATTGCATTTGCGATATTAAAAGGCACGTATGATAAGGAATCGTACTCGACTGAAAAAGAGGGTTTTAAAAATGATTTAGATATTGTCTTGAATTGCAAAAAGAATGAAGTATTTGATTTCCTTATAGAGGATGATAATTATAGATACCTTGGTGATAATTCATTTTTGGATATTGAAAATAATTTACGAATTGATTTGTATTTCAAGACTCTTAATGTAGGATATTATCATTTCCTTGAAATTGATAATCAGGATTTTTTAAATACTGAGGTGTCAGAATTAGCATATATAATTTATCAAATTATTGATCCTTTACTTAAGTTCTCTAAATATCATAATCGTCATCAATATCGACTAAAAAAATACTTTAATAACTCAATTCCTAATGAAGTAGAGGAGTGTTTAAGAAAGATAATTGGTAAAAAATTAGCCTATGAACTTTTAGTAAACATCTCAAATTCAAACTTTAATGTTAAAAGCACATTTATTAAAAAATGTAAGTTGAACATGTTATTAATAAATGGTAATTTTGTAAAAATGATAAAATCTAGAGTATTTTAAATGTCACTAATATTTAAACATCAAGATGTAGCCTTTTCTCTTTCGGTTTCTGCAATAGAAAATAAAGATTTACAACAAAAAATTGAGATTGCATTAAAGGATGTGTTTAAAGGATTCATTAGTTGTAGTGCTAAGTGTATTGCATTAGAATTCATTTTTACTGATAATATAAAATCTTTTATTGTCGATAAGGAATTTATTAGAGTAAAAGATGTTAAAATTGGTGAAAATCAAACTCATTTTAAAGATACTGACCTTGATTTTTTAATTAATAATTCAAATAAGTTTAAGGTATATATTAATATTTCTGATAATGAAACATTAAAGTCTTCATTAAGAATTTTTAACAAAGCATTTAAGAATAATATTGAACTTCAAATTTCAACTTTTTACTATCGTATTTTTCTATTATTTACTCAAATTTGGAATATTGAAAATAATTGCAGTTATGTACATGCTTCTGCTATTGAGATAAATGGGAATTCTATTTTATTTACTGCTGATTCAGGTGTTGGGAAAAGCTCTTTATTATTTAAATTATCACAAGACGGTAATTTTAAATTTATAGCAGATGATTTAACTATTATTTCTGATCAAGCTGAAAGTTATTATCAAGGCAGGTGCTTAAGTGTTAAGCCATATCATTTAAATTTTTATAGTTTTCTTACTGCTAGATTAAGCTTATTAATGAGTAGAATGCAGAAATTACAATGGAAATTTCTGAAAGATAATAGATTGACTTATAGGATATCACCAAATGATTTGTTTGATAGTATCAGTGAAAAATCAAAAATAAAAAGTATTATTCACTTATGTAATCATGATAAAGATACATATGAAATAAAGAATATTACTATTGAAGAGTTAATGAATTTTACGATTTCTATTTTAATTAATGAATTATTTTTAGCAAATCATAAGCTCAATACTTTAGCCTCTTTACCTTTTTCTCCATTTCAGTCAACAGCTAAAATATATGCGGCATCTGAGGATGTCTTTACTTCTGTATTTAAGAATGTATCTTTAAAATTAGTTTTTGTTCCTTATATGTCAAACCCAAATGACTTATATGATTTTTTAAAAAGTGAAGGATGCTTAAATTAATATTAAGACAGGCAAATTGGGGTATATTTGGTGCAATATTTGGATTTTCTATAGGTTTTTTTGTTAAAATTTATTTAATAGATATTGTTGGTTTAGATGCTTGGGGAAAATATGTTACTGTGCATACATTTAGTTCAATTTCTGAAACCTTCTTATCAATAGGAATACCTTATGTTATAATAAAATTTATACCTAATTTTGTTGAAAACAACAAAGATAAAGCCAGTAAAATTGCAAGTATATTTATTAGATATGCTTTTATTGTTGGAAGTATTTATTTAGGCGTTATTTATTTTTTCTCATCATCCATTAACCATTTTGTATATAGTGACATTAGTGATTTAAATTGGTTATTATTTATAATGTGTATAAATGTGCCTATAAGTATGTTATTTGGAGTCGTAATCTCTTTGTATAGATCAGTGTTAAAGATAAAGGAGATAGTTCTTTATGGCACATTAGTCAATGTTACTGTACGTGCTATTTTAACGTTTATTATTTTTCAATTTACGGATGATATTGCTCATTTTATATTGCTGGAGGTTTTTACACAAATATTGGTGTTATCTATCCTATTGTATTTGTTTAATAAAAATGAATTTTCTGTATTTGTAAAATCAGATACTAAAGTAGTAACTTTAGATACTAAAATGGTGAACTATGGCAGAAGGATGTTTTATAACTCTGTTGTATTGTTCATTTCGACACATGTATTAAGTTTTATTATTAGCATTAAACTTCCTTCAACTGATGTTGGAGCATATAATATTTTACTAACATTAACAGGGCTAACTACATTTCTATTAATAAATTTGAATAAAATATTTGCTCCAGCAATTTCAAAATTATATCATGAAAAGAAATTCATAGAAATGAATGATTTGTATAAAAAAATAACTTTTCTTCTTAATCTCTTTGCGGTTCCTTTAGCTGTAATTATTGCTATTTTCTCTGATGAAATCTTAGCACTGTATACTGTTGAGATGTTAATATATAAGAAATATTTATTTTATATGCTTGTTGGAGGTATGTTATCCTTAGCAGCTGGTAGTTCAGGTACTTTTATGGTGATGGCAGGCTTAGAAAATCAAAATTTAAAACTTCAATTGATTAGAGGAATATTATTATTTTTTCTTTCTTTATGGTTCATTCCTATAATTGGATTATTATCAGTTGTGGTTCTTTATGTTGTTTTTATGCTTTTTATTAATGGAGCTCAGCTAATTTATATTGGAAAATATTTACAAATATCTCCTTTTAGTAAAGAGTTATTTTTTCTATTTGGGTTAACTATTATTGCAATGTATTTTGCAATTAATCAAGAATTGGTTTTTCAAATATTTCATTTTATTTCAGTTCCAATTTTAGTTTATATTTGTTATTTTGGATTACTTTTTAAACCGTTTAAGAAAATAGTAAAAGAAATTTTATAAAATGAAAAAGGTTAGTAACTTAAGCGCTAACCTTTTTCATTATTTCTTTTTGAATGCTTTCATATAACAAATTTAAAAGCAGTTTACTTTTAGATTAACAATACATAACTCCAATCGAAAATCTTCCTTCTTCTTAAATTTCCATCTCTTTTTTCATAATTTATGATGATTTTTTAGATTGAAATTTCAAGTATTTTTCTTCAATTTGGGTAGATGATTTAATGCTATTTCTTAACCATTTTAATAAGGTTTTATCCTGCTGCTCTTGGTTCATTCTCCAGTTAACAGCTGAATTTCTCATCTTATAAATAAGGTGTTGTAAGCATAGAGAAACAGAAACAGATATATTAAAACTTTCAGTAAATCCATACATAGGAATTCTCATTCGTCTGTCAGCAAGCTTTAAGGTTTGTTCACTACAGCCTTTAACTTCAGATCCAAAAATTAAAGCGATTTTTTGATCGATAATTTTAATATCATACAAATCACAATCTGTATTGTGTGGGGTAGTAGCAATAATTTGATATCCATCAGCTTTTAGTTTTTTAATTGCTTTAGCTGTATTGTTTTTTTCTTGATTATATCTTGTTGTACTTACCCATTTATCTGCACCCATTGAAACTTCCGGATCATCATTAAAGATATTATCATTTTCAATTACATGCACATCTTGCACACCAAAGCAATCAGCTGAACGAATAGAGGCAGATATATTTCTTCCTTGAAATACATTTTCGAGCACAACCGTAATGTGTTTTGTTCTTTGCTTAATTTTTTCCTCAAACAGCTCACGCCTTTCTTCCACTATAAACTCTTTTAAGTACTGTACTAAATCATGCCTTAGTTTACTCATAAAATGCTGTAATTTTCATTGATTTTATTACCTTGTAAAAACTGCTGAATTGTCATTGGGTTTTTACCTGAAACTTGCAAATTAAGGATTGCAATTGCATGTTTAGTTGTGATTATATGTAAATAGGTTTTATTGTCTGTTCTAAGGTTTAGTAACTTCTTAGAATTACTGCTAACTACTTTCGATAAATGAACTTTTATTCTTTTTTGAACTCCTTTATCATCTTGTAAAATAAACCATGCTGAAGGACAAATAGAAATATCCTTTAACTTTGTATTACTATTCAAAAAGGGAGATAGCCCTCTTACTAAATTATGAATCTTTTTTGCTGGTTTTGACCAATCTATTTTTAATAGTTCTTTCGTTAATTTTGGAGCCTCTAGCATAACTGAGTTATGTTGTTGAGGATTTTGGTTTACGGAATTTTCTTTGATTGAATCTAGAGTCTTAATCAGTAACTGACTTCCCTTGTTCATTAATGTATTGTGCAATTCAGCAGCTGTAGTTTTATCCGTTAATGCTATCTTTTCTTGTTTAATAATTGCTCCAGAATCTATTTGCCGATCAATAAAGAAAGTAGTAATTCCAGTTTCTTTTTCTCCATTTATTAACACCCAATTAATGGGTGCAGCTCCTCTGTAATTTGGCAGGAGGGAAGTATGTAAATTTATCGTTCCTTTTTTTGGTAATTTCCAAACTGATTCGGGCAACATCCTAAAGGCAACTACAACAAATAAATCTGCATTGAATGTTTTTAATTCTGTAATGAAATGTTCAGATCTTAATTTTAAAGGCTGTAATACAGGGATATTGTTTTCTACTGCAACTTCTTTTACAGCGCAAGGTTTTAATTCTTTCCCTCTTCCTTTCCTGCTGTCAGGAGGGCTTATTACTGCAACAATATCATGTCCTGCATTAATTAATGCATTCAGGTTAGTTGCGGCAAAGAAAGGAGTTCCAAAAAATACAATTTTCATTTTTAATTTTTTAAATGAATACAAAACTACCAATTAGCAAAACTAAATTCCTTTCCATTGGTATTTATTTCCATACTTTCCAACTTTATCATTGTCGAATAAAAACTGAATAATATTAATGAGTTGTTGTTCGTTTATTAAAGGCAATGATGTGCAGATTTCTTCAATTGTAAGCTCCTTGTTCTCCAAGACTGCAGCCAACTGATTCGTAATTCTTTGATATTCATCCTCTTTTGTTTTTTCTCTCTTTTTATGTATGCAAAAATCACACCTCCCACATTGTTTGCTTCCTTTTTCACCAAAATAATGCAAGATAAATTTGCTTCTGCAATTTTCTTTATCGTTTATATAGTTTGTTATTTTATCAAGCTTTGCTTGTTCGTATCCCTTTCTTTCTAGCCATTTTTTTTCCCCAAAATATAGCTTTTCAATATCTTTTCTGGCTTTTAGATAAGTAATTTGAGTACGATTGTTTTTAGGAATATATTTAACGATTTCTAATTGGACTAATTTATTAAGTAAACGAACAACTTCTTTATTATTAACATTAAATCTCTTTGCAATTTCTTGTTCGTTAATTATTACATAATTATAAAACAAATTAGAATAGGAACGTAGCAAAAGTTTCAAGAAATTATCATAATATTTATTAGCAATTTGGAATTTATATAACTCAATATTATTCACTTTAATCATTAATTTTGAAGGACTATGCATTGCTTCAGAAAGTTTAATATGTTCTTCTTTTTCAAGATATTTAAGTATGTTATACACTTTAAGAATAGATATTTTATAACGTTCAGTAAAATTTACCATATCAAAAGAAATTGCCTCTTCAGGCAATACATTTTCTGCTAGTTGAAAGTAATTTGCTAAATTCTGATAAATTGACTTTATTTCAGTAATTGATGGATATCTCAATCTTAATAAATCTTGTTGTTTTTTTACATCACCTTTATTAGCAAGAAGGAATGCATAGGCCTGTTTTCCATCTCTACCTGCTCGTCCTGCTTCTTGAAAATAGGCTTCAATTGTTGAGGGTAGCTCTAAGTGTACTACTAATTTAACATCAGGTTTATCTATTCCCATTCCAAAAGCATTAGTAGCTACCATAATTCTAGTTTGGTTTTGTGTCCAATTTTCTTGTCTTTCGATTCGCGCTTTTGCTGCTAAGCCACCATGATAATAATTGGCAGAATAATTATTGTTTAACAAGAAATTTGTAATTTCCTTAGCTGCTTTTCGACTTCCAACATAAACAATAACAGAACTTCTTATTTTGTCAACTAATTTTAATAATCGTGATTTTTTATCTTCTACATTATCAACAACATAAGAGAGATTTTCTCTAATAAATGATGATTGAATAAGGTTGTGTTCTTTAAAATCAAGGTTATTTTGAATATCATCAATTACACTAGTGGTTGCAGTGGCTGTAAGTGCTAAAATAGGTGTGTCAGGAATTATTTCTTTTATCTTAGAAATGTGCCTGTATGTTGGGCGAAAGTTATGTCCCCATTCCGAAATACAATGTGCCTCATCAACAGTAATAAGGTTAATGTTCATTTCTTTAATTCTCGTTTGCACCAATTCATTTTGCAATCTTTCAGGAGATAAATATAAGAATTTTACACCTCCATAAATACAATTAGTTAGGGCAATATCAATTTCATTATAATGCATTCCTGAAGTTATTGCAACCGATTTTATTCCTTTGGATTTTAAAAAACGAACTTGGTCGTCCATTAGAGCAATAAGTGGGGATATGACTAAGCAAATTCCTTCACTCATTAAAGCAGGAATTTGATAGCAAATTGACTTTCCGCCACCAGTTGGCATTAGAGCAAGGGTATCCTTCTTTTCAATTACTTGCTTTATTATTTCTTCTTGCTTTAAGCGAAACTGTGTATGTCCCCAGTATTTTATTAATACATCAATTGCCTCCATTAACCAAAAATACAAAATATAAACTAAAAAAGTCTCAACTAAACTGAGGCTCTTCACTTACTTATAGAATATAATTTATTCTTGACTTGCTAAAAAACGCTCAGCATCTAAGGC
>JABGVU010000062.1 GCA_018645865.1 Flavobacteriales bacterium | reverse complement strand
TCTGCAAACATACATATATTTATCGATAAACAATAAATTTTTATTGTTAAATAATAATATTATAATAAACAATATTAACAATCATCTCTAAAAAAGTTCGAAATAAGGACCGAGAGGTCCACCAAAAAGAAACCCACTCAATTGAGTGGGTTTTTATTTATTCTATAACTATTCTTTTCTCTACTGTTCCATCATCATAGATGTAAAAGAGGGGTTCATTCTTAGTGCCTTTTGTTTCTCTACCTAATAGGTCTGTTACTTTAAGAAGTTCTTTGTTTGTAGTGTGTTCTTCAATTGCAGATGGTGGACAGTTATTACTAAAATAATTTTGAGGGTCAATGTTTGTCCAATTAGCAGTTGACCAAGAAGAATCATCAACACTTATACAACTAAGATTAGGATTGACTGTAGCATTAAAGTAAGCAAAATTTACATTATTTCCATTTCTTACATCTAGACTAGTGAGTTGATTAGAATAACAATATAAATATTGTAAAGCAGTATTAGTTCTTACATCAAGGCTTGTGAGTTGATTAGATTGACACTGCAAAAAATATAAATCAGTAGCACCACTTACATCAAGGCTTGTGAGTTGATTAAAATCACAAAACAAAGTAGTTAAAGCAGTATTTTGACTTACATCAAGGCTTGTGAGTTGATTCTCATAACAAAACAAAGTAGTTAAAGCAGTAAAATTTTCAATGCCTGTTAAATCAGAGATATTCATATAATAACAGCTAATAGTACCATTAAAAGCAGTTGCTTCACTTTGTTGTATCTCACTATCTCCATTAGTATTAATTAAAGGCTCTCCAACTAAATATGCTTTAAAGTTAGTATCAGGTATATAAACCTGCCCAAACCCAATCAAAGGCACACATAGTAATAGTAGTAATAGTTTTTTCATTGGTTTAAGTTATAGTAGTAATAGTTTTTTCATCTTAGTTCTTTGTTAATCTATTGTTTAAGGACAGTCTTCACTGAAATAATTTTGAGGGCCTATAAACATAGTCCAATTAGCGCTAGCCCAAGCAGCATCATCTACATCAATACAAGTTAGATTTGGGTTGTAATGACAATTAAAACTAATCAAAGAAGTATTATTACTTAAATCTAATGAAGTTAGTTGATTATATGCACAGGAAAAATATTTCAAATTAGTAGCACCGCTTAAATCTAATGAGATTAGTTGATTATAATTACAACTTACATCAATTAAAGCTGTATTGTTGCTTAAATCTAAAGACGTTAATTGATTATCATAACATTCCAGCTCAATCAAAGCGGTATTATTACTTAAATCTAATGAAGTTAGTAGATTAGGACCACAATCTAATTCAATTAGAGCAGTATTATTACTCAAATCTAAAGTGGTTAATTGATTCTTATCGCATTCTAAATAAGTCAAAGCAATAAAACCTTCTATACCAGTTATATCTGATATATTTTTCGCCTCTATATTTAACTCAGTTACTGTATCAATATTTGCAGTTTCTACATAATTATCTAAAATATCGTCATAACCTAAAAGGATTAGTTCTTGCTCAAAATTGTCATCAGGAATATAGGTCTGTGTATTACTGTTATTATTATTGTTGTTGTTTAGCTCTTCCTCTTCTTTCTTACAAGAACTAAATATTAAAGGCACACATAGTAAAATCAATAGTAGTTTTTTCATTTTATTCTTTTCTTAAATGGCATACTGATTAATTATTTAGCTTCATTATATAATCCTACTTCTCTCAAATATGCGTTTAATTTTCTTCTTGTTTTATGTTTATTTGTATCACTTAATTCTTGAATTTTAGTTGCTTCTTCTTCATTAACTCTTACATAAATATTAGCTGTTATTGAATATGTTTCAATATCATTATAACACTCGTGACACCTACAATCACTCTTATGTTCTTCTGCTACTAAGATTTGACATAGATAGCCACTATAGTTTTTTAGAGTTTCAATTAACCTTTTGTCTTTGATATAACCTATATCTTTTTTTGACATATAATCAGAAACTAAAATATTTGCTGAATTTTCATTCTCAACAATCAATTGACCAACAGACTGGTATCCTTTTTCTGGTTTATATTCTAAAGATTTGATTTCGTGTTGAACATACCCTTTTGAATAAACTTTTATGGGTTTAGGTTTTTTCTTTGGTTTAGATTTTTCTTCTTTATCTAATTTTCCCCACTCCTTATGTAATCTCTCTCTTTCCTTTTGAGTAGATTTCATATAAATCTGATATACGACAAATAGAGATATTAATATTATGATTACCCAATACATAGTAATAGTTTTTTCATTGGGTTAGGTTTTCTCTTTTGTTGAATTAATTCTAAGCAATGAATTGCCGTCCTTATCTTTCATAATAACTCTAGTTTTAATAATTTTATCCGACTTAAAATTTTCAATTATTTCACCACTAATGCCAGAGTTTGTAAAATCTATAAAGTCCCAAGTCATTGAATTATCACTGTCGTTCCATTTCCCTATCCAAAAAGAATTACTACCGTCGCTTTTAAATTCCCAGCGATTGAATTGATTTGACATTTGGTCATAACAAATAATATGTTTACTTACATTATTATCATTATAAACCATTATTTCAAGGTAATTATTCGAAAGAATTAAATTTGTTTCTGTTTTCCCACGAGCTTCAAAACTTTGAGTTATCCAAACAGATTTTTCAAAGACTACTTTACTTGTCCATTTACCTTCCCATTTTGTCAATATATCAAATGCACTATTTTTAGATAATTTTTGAGCGTTTAAATAACCTGTCCCTAAAAAAGGTATTATCATAATAATTAAGATTAATTTTTTCATAGTATTTATTTTAAGTTATAGTAGTAATAGTTTTTTCATTTTATTCTTCTTCAAACTCCTCAATTAATTCCTTTTCTACTGCTTCAGAATATGTAATTGTTGGGATATCTCTCAGCCATTTTATAGTCTCTTCTTCTGTTAAATCACAAATAATTTCTCGTGTTCTACCAGTGTTTTCTCCCATATAAACTTTACCCCAATTTTTAGGAAAATTTGTTATGATATAATAATCATCACCAGTCATTATGAAGATTTTACTCCTATTATCAATGAACTCATCAATTTTATTAAGCATTGAACCTCGCATTTCTTCCTCATCATCGTCTTCGTTATCATCATCTATCTCAACATAACAATCTACATAACCTAAATCAATATCCATATATTCCGTGGAAACACTATTGCCATTTTCTAAATCTAAACCTAAGCATGCTTCAAGATAAATAGTATATTTCATAACTCTATGTTTTTAAGTTTGAACAAATGTAATCATATTCAATGTTTTTATCCAAATATTTAGCTACATAAAAGTTAGCCCCCTTGTCTTTTTCGTATTCAATGTGTGATATGAACTTCTTGTCAGATAGTCTGTTAGAAGTCCAGAAAGTGTCTATATCTTGTGTTATATCACCTTTTACGAGTAAGTGATTATGAACAGAACTACCAGACCTATGCCACTCTGAAACCCAAAACATTTCAAACTTCTTATCTATTGAATAAAGAGTGTTTGCTAGCCTATCCATTATCTTTCTATTACTGTTCTGCTTTACAGGCCACTTAAAGCTTAAAGTGCTAAAATAATCCCAGTGCCTATCTAACATATTGCCATATGCTCTTGTTATGCTTTGTGCCATAATACTTAATTTTAGTTAATACAAGGTGCAAGGGAGCTTACTCCCTTAACTACCAATTTATTTATGACAAACTAGATACTTTCTAGCTTGTTTTACTTCTTATTATTCCACTCTTTTATAACCTTTGGATAATTGTATCTTATAGTACCTCCAATTCTTATATAAGGTATTGTTCCTTCTTTGCGATATTTTCCTAATGTTACTTTTGTAATGTTTAACCTTTTAGATAATTCGTTTTCATCAATTATCTCAGGATTAAATGTTGTTGTAGTTACAATTTGATTAACTATCTCTTTGATTTCGTCTAATGTAAATGTTTTGTTATTCATATTATTTTATTAGGGTTACATAATATAATAGAAAACAGACATATTTATTTGGGTGTATTTTACTTAAATAACTTAAATTTGAGTAGATTACTATAGGTTTGCTAGATAAGAAAAGTGTTGAAAACTAATTAACCTGAATTTCTCAAAGCTTGGTGAATTAAATCAATACTTTCTTTTGCTGTTGTATGTACATAATTATTTACCATACTTTCATTTGAGTGACCAGTAAGTGTTTTAATAAGAGAAGAAGAGATA
>JABGVU010000104.1 GCA_018645865.1 Flavobacteriales bacterium | reverse complement strand
CTAAGTGATTAAATACTATTCTTTGTTCTCTCTGCTGATATTTTACACTGACACTTGTTTTGGCATCATATTCAATAACAATTCTTTTTTGACTTTCTTTCTTATTTTTTTTAAAGATAGGAAGTCCGAATTTGATTTTATTTTTCCCTGAAAAGTACATTACATCAATTATCTTTTTTGTACTGTAACCATCATTCCCATCCCATGCAAGTAGAGTGTAGTGTTTCCTCCCAATTTTTTTGATGTATGCAATTTGATAGTAGAGCGCACCATACCAATTTGTAGCATCTAAGTCTTCCTGCTCAGCATTACGGATATTAGCGGAATTATCTACTAAAGGAATAATTTCATAACGCTTATGTTTTTTGTTGTGATAATGCACAATTGCATAGTATTCGTAAGTACCATTATCTTTTTTTAGTAACCAGTTGAAAATACGAAAAGTATTGTCAGGGGATAAGATGCGAGCAATAGTGGGTAGAGAATCAAAAGGGAACTTAAAAGATTTTTCGTATTGAAGTACTTCAGTAAGGTTAGTTATAAACGCTTGATTGGCTAAACGTTTTTCAGTTTCTGTTTCTGCATTCATAATGAGATGTGCCATTACTTTTAGGGTATCCTCATATTCAGTAAATAAGTTATTGTTCCCTTTTTGTGAAAAACTACTAAGGCTATGTAGTATAAAAAGGAGAAAGCATATTTTTTTCATAAGGCAAAGTTAAGTAATTTGATTCTTATAAGATAGTGTCCCCTATTGGTTTCTTATGACAATATATATGTAGCTAAGTACATCATTAATTAAAATAATGATTTTATAAATAATTGAAAATAAAAAAGGGAAGCTAATACTTCCCTTTTTTTATTATAAACTATTGATTATTTACTCAATAATAAGCTTTCTTTTAACAGAATTATTCTCTGATAAGATATCAACTATATATATACCAGATTCCAATGAGCTTACATTTATTGTATTATTATTTAGCTCCTTATTTAAGACTAGTTGTCCATTCAGATTATAAATATTAATATTTTCAATTTCAACTGTATTACTAACAATAGTTAAAATATTATTAGCTGGATTAGGATATATTAATAGATCTGAAGTTTTTTCATTTATAGAGTTTACCAAGCATGAAGCATTACAATTAGCAAGTGAACTGTATTGGCCTAATCCAGTTCCTGGATCTTGACAATCTCCTGGACTAATACAATCCCAAGATGAAGCTATACAACTACCATCATCACAAAGGGCTGTAGGGTCATAATTAAAAGCTGTAGAATCTGTACAACCATCTGGTAAAATACAATTACCATCATCACATGTTGCTGTTGTACTATAATTACATGCTAATGTATCTGTACAACCATAAATTGTTAAACAACTTCCGTCATCACATGTTGCTAAACTATCATAATTACAAGCTATAATATTCATACAACCATATACACAGTAAATACATGAAGAATCATCAATTGTAGCTAATGGATTGTAATTCATAGCTATTGAATCTGTACAACCATAAGTAACTACTGGAAAGATACAGCTATCAGGACAGGTTGCAAGTGAATCATAGTTAATTGCAGATGGATTCATACAACCATAAATTGTTAAACAACTTCCGTCATCACATGTTGCTGTTGCACTATAATTACATGCTAATGTATCCGTACAACCATAAATTGTTAAACAACTTCCGTCATCACATAATGCACTAGCATTAAAATTGCATGCAGAAGGGTCTGTACACCCATCAGGTAAATTACAACTTCCATCATCACAAAGGGCTGTTGAATCATAATTACAAGCTAATGAATCTGTACAACCATCAGGTAAAATACAACTTCCGTCATCAACCGTTGCTAGTGGATTAAAGTTACACGCTAAAGGATCTGTACATCCATCAACAGCTAAATTTAATACCTCATACATTCTTGGATTTAAATAACCGTGTATCGTATCTAAATATAAATTACCATGTGTAGCTGACATATTAGGGTTTCCTAACATTGAAGTAGCAGCAAAGTAACCCGCAGGTGCTGGGCCATTTACAGCTTGGGCTGTAGCTTCATACCAAGTGTTATCCCACCAGTCCCATGGTGCACCTTCTTCAGTATAAGCCCCAAAAGGAGTTGGAGTTGCAGATGGAGTTGGAGTAACAAAAGTATATAAACCTTCATAGTTATTTCCAACAGGATAACTATTAATAGTACTATATGTTGTGTTATTAATTACTGATTGTGCAGTAATAGGATCTGTAAAACCTATGCCTGAAAAAGCAGCATTGTTTCCATACATATCTTGATGTTTTTGTACAATATAACTACCTTGTGCTTCCACAACAAAATTTCCTGTTGTTGGCACAATTACATCACCATTAGCATAAGGTCCATTCTCATCTTTAGCACAATGAAAAGAAACCATAGGTACATCACCAGCTTCTAGCCAAGAACTATCAGCCAAAGATCCACCAATATTAAATGCCATACTAATTTCATTACTATAGCTAGGGTTATTAGGAATATTCCAAAGAAATGCTACAGGAAACATAAATGGAGGTGTATTTGCTGGAAAGTAAGTAGAATCTGTTCCATCTGGATTTCCAAAAATTGGAGGGTATACATAAGGAACTGGATTTAAAGGATCAGTAAGATCTAAGAATTTTAATAAGTTAAGTTCTACAGCAGGGTTGTCAAGAGCATCATATGCCAAAGAAATATAACCCCCGGTACCTTGACCCCCTAAAACAATTTTAGATTCGTCAATCCCATAAGGATTTCCTGTATCTTCAGTCATTCTCATATATCTAACCATAGCCTTAGCATCCTGTATTCCTCTGTAAGCAGCTTGTAATAAGCTAGAGGTTCTTACAGTTTGGTCTGTTGATGTTGGATTCCATCCTAAACGATTTTCCATAGCAACAGCTACATAGCCTTTTTTTGCCCATCTTGTACATTGTTCAACTATTGACAAATCTGTTTTAGATCCTGTTGGTTGCCCATTAACTACTGGAGGCAAAAAACTACCAGTATGCACTAAAATAATTACAGGACGATTAGTCTCTGTATCTCCAGTTGGCTCATAAATATCACATTTTAAATTTGCTGGACCAGGAGCTAGACCTTGCAGCATAGGTAATATGCTGATATTTGTAGCATAAGTTACATTAGAAGTAACTGTTACTGCTGAAAAGACATCATCAAGATATCTAGTCTGTGCATTTACCGAAAGCCCCAAACTTAATAGGAAAATTGTAAATACGGATTGTAAGTTTTTTTTCATAATATTTGAATTATTTAATTAGTATTCTACAATAATACAAAAATTAATTAAGTTCAAACAATAATGAACAATAAGTCATTCTTCCGATATAAGGTCCTCCATATACTTCATAATGTTTATTGTTTAGTACATTTGATGAACCAACTTTTATTGTAGCATTTAATTCAGGAAGTTTTTTACTTATTTGCACATCAACCAGATCATATGCTGGAACATCTCCTGTAAATTGAGGAGATCCTTCATAAGTAAACCCTTCAACCCATTTGTAATTTATGCTAAAACTAAAGTTTCTTAGTGTAGAATTTGTAGATAACAAATGAATATCTCTACCGGTAATCCCTAGGTTGTATTTGTGTTCTGGGGTATTGTAAGCAGGAATTATTGGATCCTCTGTCCCTTCTTCATTAAGCTTATTCCAAGAATAGTTTCCATTTAAAGAATAGTTAGAGTGTAAGTAGTAATTAATGCCTATTGAAGCCCCTTGAGTTGTTACTGTATTTTCGGCGTTAGCTGCCATACGATAAGCTTGTATTGATGGTAGAGCTATTTCGTAAGCTCCAGTAGTCGTATCATCAACGGTTGTATTAAACTTAGCCCCTATTTTATATCCTATAAAATCAGTGTATCGAGAATAATAATAATTTGCATCCAAATAAACTTTATTGAATAATGTAGTTCGATAACCTATTTCAGCAGATTTTGCTTTTTCAGGTTGTATGGGTTTTACACTAAAAAAATTGAGACTGTCCTTTGATAATGCTGCAGGTAAATAATAATTAACTAATGATTTAATGGTAACTAGGTTCTCTCCATAATCTGTGCCATGACCTTGAAGATTACCAATTAAAATTGCTCTACCAACATTATAGTAAAGGTATTGATCAGCTAGGGTAGGGTTTCTGATTGCTGATGAAAATGAGAATCGAATCACATCTTTTTCTGTTGGAGTAAATACAATTGACATAGCTGGAGAAAAGTTCAGATCAAAATTTTCGTTTTTATCAGCTCTTAATGTGCCGCTGAGCTTCAAAACTTCACTAAACAAATTAGTTTCAAAACCAGAATAAATTCCTAGCTCGTTATTTATTATTTTACCTACAGTGTCTAAAAATAAACTTCCTTTAGTGTCTGGAGTATATTGCCTAAAATTTGCTCCAATTTTAAGAGTAGCAAAGTCAGGGTTAAATTGATATTCTGAATGTATATGATTAAGCGCTGACTTGTCATAAAATCCAGTTCCTCCTTCACTAGCAATTTTGGAGGTAATATCGTCTAGAGCTGCTTTAAAATCATCAGTCCCCGGAACAAGTCTACCTGTTTCTAAATCAGTCAAATCCCGAACTGTGATATGATTAGTAATTATCAAATCAGAATTTGTATTTAGTACTGAGTCACTCATTGTTATCCAATCATTTATATCAATAGGATTTCCATTAAATAACCACTCTGCTTGAAAGGTAACTGGATTAAATACTAAATCAGGTTTAGCCCAATCAACATCATTCCATTCAAAATGATCTCTCCACTTGTTTTTATAAGCAGTATACCAATCTTGATTAGAAATTTGATTGTATTCTTGTAATCTTAAAGCAGTAAAAACTGCATCATAAGAATCTCCCGCATCTTCACTTGTTCTATAAGCTCTTAAAAAGAATTTGTCTTTTTGTTTTATCTCAAACTTATTTTGCCAAAACTGAATGTTTTTAAGGCTAAAACGATTATCACCTTGATAGATAGTAGTGCCTGTACTATAATTAGCTCCATAAATAAGCTCAATTCTAGGATTAATCATATAATGTAATGATGTTTGAACTTTCAGATTTTTAGTGTTATAATCTACTATATCCTTTTCCATATAGCCTGTTCTATGATATTTTCCTAATCCTGGAAAATCAAGATATTCTGCTTGAAAGGTGGTTAGGTTATTGAGATTCCCATCAGTATCTTCATCTCCATATCTATTTATAGCATCATATCCGCCAGGGTTATCACTACTAATTGTGCCATCAACTGCCGCCATATTATCTGCCTCCCAATCCTGGGCTTTCATATAGAAAAGATTAATTTTGAAGGCAAAAATATCTTCTCCTTTTGTATTTTTAAATTTTTCAGCAAGTCTAACAGAATTTTCAAATAACTGGCGTTCACCAAATTTATATTGTATGGATAAACCCTGCTTAATAAAAGGACTGAGAGTTGTCATACTGATTACTCCATTAAAAGCATTAGGACCATAATAAGCCGAGCTTGCACCTTGAATAATTTCCACTTTCATAATATCCAATTCAGAAGAACCTAAAAAATTTCCTAAAGAAAAATTAAGTCCTGGAGATTGATTGTCAACTCCATCAATAATTTGAAGAGAACGTACAGGCGAGGTGCTGTTAAACCCTCTAGTATTAATTACTTTAAAACCTAGGCTAGCTGCTGTAATATCAACCCCTTTAAGTGCACCTAAGGCGTCATAAAAATTAGCTGATGGAGTCTCTTTAATTGAAATCATATCCAATGCTTCAACAGTAAGAGCAGCCTCTTTCTGTTTTTGGGTAATTCTAGTGTCAACTACTCTTACTTCCTGTAGGCTTTTGCTGTCAGGGAATAAATAGATAGGGTTTGGGTTTTTACTTGTTACTTCTGATTCTATTAGTTTATATCCTAAATATGAAACCTCTAAAGTAATAGGAAATTTTCCTGAAATTGAAAGAATATAGTTTCCGTTAACATTAGTTGAAGTACCATTATTAGTGCCTTTTAAAACCACATTAGCACCAATTAAAGTTTCTTTAGTTTGCCCATCAATTATCTTTCCACTTAATTGTATTTGAGCGTATGCGGTTTGAATAAGAAATGTAAAAACAAGAAGTAAAAGTTTATTCATAAAGTAATTTTCAGTAGGTTCGCAAATTACAAATAATAAGTAAAATGGGAGTAGTTTTTAGAAATTCAAAATTTATAAATGAACAAGATTTGGTCATTAAAAGTTTGAATAGAGCTTTTAATTATGGTGATGGTTTTTTTGAAACGATTAAAATAATAAATACAAAGCCTTTTAATTTCCCAGCACATTATGCTCGTTTTTCCTTATCATGTGTAATTTTAAAGTTAAAACATCAAGAAACACTTAGTAGTTTACTTGCAGTTATTAATAATTTAATTAATCAAAATAAATTAATTAATGGAAGTGTTAAAATTCATGTAAGTAGAGAAGGAGGAGGTAGATATCAACCTAAATCTAAAGGTTGTGAAATGATGATTAATACTTGTTCTGGCTTAGGATTTAAACAAAATATTCCAATATCATTATGTGTGTTTTCTGATGAGGTGAAAACTATGGGAAGACTATCTAATATAAAATCCGTTAATGCTGGAGTTTCAATATTAGGAGCAATTCATGCTAAGGAATTAGGGTTTGATAATGCTATATTAAGGAATACTAAAGGTAATTGTATTGAAGCAACTAACTCATCACTGTTTATTATTAAAGATAATGTAATTTATACTCCACTACTAAATGATGGTTGTATTGATGGTACTATGAGAGCTTGGGTATTAAATCATTATAAAATAATTGAAAAATCGTTAAGTCTGGCTGATATTAAGCAATCAGATGAAGTTTTTATTACAAATGCTCTAACTGGAATAACAGCAGTCAGGGGGGTAGAGGAGACTGTTTTTTCTGATTTTAAATATGCTGATAAATTACAGAATAAACTAATTAATTTAAGTTTGGATCTTTAGGCATATTAACCCAAATTGCATAGTCTGATTTCTGATTTCTTATAATCTTATTCCAGAGTTTTGGGGTAGAATACTGCATACACAAATCATCTTTTGATCTATCTACTAACCAGCTGTCTTCTCGAATTTCAGTATTTAACTGGTCTTCCCTCCAACCAGAGTATCCCACAAAGAATCGAATCTCATTTTTAGTAATTTTCTTATCCTGCATTAATTTTAGGACTGTATTAAAATTGCCACCAAAATAGATATTTTTAGTTATCTGTTTTGATTCAGGAATTAGGTTTCCTAATGTATGAATAAATTGCAAAGATTGTTTTGCTACTGGTCCGCCAATATAAACAGGGAAATCACTTAATGGAATATTATTTAGTATTTCATTAAGGTTAATTTTTGTTGGCCGATTAAGTATTAATCCTATACTTTCATCATCATTATGATGAGTAAGTAATACCACGCTTTTAAAGAAAATTGAATCGTTAAAAGAAGGTTCCGAAATTAATATTCTTCCTTTTTTTGCTTTCAACATAAAAAGATATCTTTGTTTTACTTTTGTAAATATATAAAATGTAATCTAATATCGCTTATGGATATAAAAAACTTACGCTTGAACTATGAAAAATCAACTATTGATTTTAAGAATTTAGCTGATAACCCTATTCAATATTTTATGAATTGGTTTGAGGATGCTTTAAAGATTAATAAACAGGAGGCTAATGCTTGTATATTATCTACAGTTTCTTCTGATAATTGCCCTTCATCAAGAGTAGTTTTATTAAAAGGAGTGAACAAAAATGGCTTTATTTTTTTTACAAATTATAAGAGTAGTAAAGCTAAGGATATTGATGCAAACCCAAATGTAGCACTTAATTTTTATTGGCCAGAACTAGAGCGTCAAGTTAGAATTACAGGGATTGTAAAAAAAATTGCGATAAATGATTCTGACACCTATTTTAAAAGTAGACCCAGAGATAGTCAGATGGGAGCTTGGTTGAGTGACCAAAGTAAAGTTATTGGTTTAGATTATAATTTTATGGATACATTAAATTCTTTAGAAAGTAAATTTAAAGATAAAGCGATTGCACGTCCTTTACACTGGGGAGGCTACTGTATAGCACCTATTAAGGTTGAATTCTGGCAAGGTAGACCTTTTCGTTTACACGATAGATTGGTATACAAAATAGAGGATGGAGAATGGATTTATAAAAGATTATCTCCTTAATTTTATTATTATTATCTTCAATTAATGATTGGTTTTTATTATTAGTAAAACACCAATAATTTGGTTTCTTTATCAAATAAGAGAAAAATGATTTTAGATAAAAAAGTTTGAACGGATTTTGAATGGGAGTTTGAAAATAATGATAACTTGCCAAATTCAATTATTAAATAGTTAAAAAATGATTAAATGGTTATTTAAATATGGAGCAGTTATTTTTTTATTTAATACTGTGCTGCTTAACATTGAATCTACTTTTAATATTGGTAATCTGATTTTTGTATCTTTAATGGGAATATTTTTATTGTGTTTAATAATTAATCCAATACAAATCAAGACTGTATTATTTCATAAGGCATTTTTCTTTCTTTTGATTATAAACTCTGTTAATCTTTTGTATTTTCTTTTCTTTCATTCAATTTTTGATTATGAAGCAATTAAATTCATGATTTCAAAAGGCTTGCAGTTTTCTATTATTTCGGTATCAATATATTTTAACCATGAATATTATAAGAATAAGTTTCTTAATCATATTGTTTATTTAGTTTTTGGAATTGTTGTGTTTAGTTTTTTTCTTGATCCTATTATTTTTGCTGGTCGTTATGATGGAATAATTTGGAATGAAAATATGCTCGCTGCATTTACTATTACTGCTTTTTCTATTCTTTTATTAAAGAGTAATAAACGGACTAATCTTGATTATATTATGCTATTTTCATTGCTATTAATTTCATTGTCTACTGGTTCTAGATTAGTATTAATTGCACTTGGTTTAGTTTTTTTAATAAAATATGGATTTAGTTTAAGAAATGTAATTTATACTGTACTTTCTCTTATTATTACTTTAATTATAATATCTTATAACTTAGATACTAGTTTAAATAGATTTGTATCACAATCATTGTTTAATGATAGAATTTTTCAGTATCAGTATGCCTACGAAACATTACTTAAGAAACCCTTTTCTGGTTATGGATTAGATAAATACGCCTATATTGACTTGTCTTTAGTCCCAGCTTATGTTTTTCAAACGCATTCTATCATAGGAGCTCACAATGGATATTTAGCTTTTCTTACTCAATATGGAATTCTATTTGGAGGGATAGTTATATTTATTATATTTAAAAAGTCATTTCAAATTTATTTCTATTTTAGAAATAGTACAGAATATGAAAGAATATATCTCTTTATTATAATCTATACATTCATAGCGTCACTATTTGAAGTTTTTATGACTGGTATTAATGATTTTAACACAATTTTATTTTGGTTTTCATTAGCAATTTTATCGTATTCAAAATATATTCAAATTAATGAGAATTAGAATTATTTCTGAAATACAAGAGTTTTTTGCCTATAAGTATCAGTGGGATGCTATTTTTAATAATCAAGATTATTCATTTTTTCAATCTTTTGAATTTAATTATTATTCTTGGATAACTGAGTTAAGTAAGAATAAACTAAATAGATTATGTGTTATTTCGATAATAAATAATGAGTTAGTTTCTGCTATTTTCCCATTATATATTGATTCCAAAAAGAGATTGCGATTTATTAATGATAGACATGCTGATTTTTGTGATGCACTATCAAATAAAAAATATGATTTTGAGAATATTTTATCTGAGATTAGCAATCAATTGAAATTTGATTCTGTACATTTTATTAATTTAACAAAAGATTCTTTTTTATACCATTTATATAAAGAAAATAAATCTAACAATAACCTTATCAAACCTTTTGCTAAATATTCTTGTCTAGTTATTCCTGAAGGTATTTTTCCTAACAATGTTCTTAGATATAGATCAAAACAAAAAACGGAGTTTAGAAGAGTTAAAAAAAAGAATACTGATAAAGATCATCATATATTATCAAAGGGTGATGCAGATTTCCCGATTAGTGAAATTTATCAGCTTAAAGAAAGAATGATAGAGTTAGGGTTAAGGAAAATTAATTTCCTAGATGAAGATAGATTATTATTATTGAAAGAATTATATAATTCTAATAGAATGCTTGTAAGTATTGTGAAGAATAAGAGTAATACTCATGCAATCTCATTTATTCTAAGAAATGAAAATGAATACTTGTTTTGGATCGATATGTATGATAATGCCAAGATGATAAATATCTACAATTATATTTTATTTATTGAGAATATTTCATCTGAAAACAGTGTAAAAATAAATTTTGGAAGAGGAGTTTATGATTATAAGATTGGAAATTTTAAACCAGAGATTAAACAACTATTTGCTATATATATATATGAAAATCAGCTTCAGCTAAGTCTTTTTTTGTTTATTGATAAAATAAAAGGTATTTTAAAATTAATTTATAAAAAGTTTATCAAGTGAAGGTGTTTAGTTTTTTTACAGAACCTGCTTCTTACACATTAGATTTAATAGATAATGTTCATGATATTATGTCTATTAATTATTGTTTCTTTAATTCACATAGTGAAGCTTATACAAGCTTTAAAGGTAAAAAAAATATTTTCATGGATCAGATGAAAATTGTGGATCGTATTAGATATCTCCTATATGTTAGGCGGAAGTATGATGCTGTCATCTTTAATTCTTACGATACTCTATCATTCTTTTTTATTTTTTTGATAAATGTATTTAGTATTAAGAAAATATATATTGCTATTGAATCAGATACGCAATTATTGATGCCAAAAAATTTTCTTAAGAGGTTGCTTAAATATTTCTATTTATCACTTATTTTTCAGAATAATTATGTGTTTGGTCTGGCTGGAGGTAATTATTCTCACAAGGATTTATTTAGGTATTATGGAATGAAGGAAGATCGTATCTTTCTTATGCCTATGATGGTGGATAATTCAAAATTTTATACAGACAAAAAGAAGTTCCCTAAACCTTTTACATTTTTATTTGTCGGTAGGCTTCTAGACACCAAAAATGTTGATAAACTTTGTCAGCAATTTACTTCTCTTTTTTCAAATAAAAAAGCAAAAATGATTATTGTAGGTGATGGAGGTAATTTAGAAAAATATAAGAAAAATTTTTCAAAAAAGAATATTATTTTTATGGGAAACGTTTATAATGTGGAGCTAATTAATATCTATAAGAATGCAACTGTATTTACATTTCCTTCTTCTTTAGACGCTTGGGGATTGGTCGTGAATGAGGCTTTGTCAGCAGGATTGCCTGTTATTGCAAGAAAAGAAGTGGGTGCTTGTTCTGATTTAATTAAAGGTAAAGAAACAGGTTTTATTGTAGAAAATATGCAGGATTTTGGGCAAATGATGTTAACGTTGTTTAATGATTCTGAATTATTAAATAATTATTCGAAAAATGCTAGTGATTTAATGAAGAACAATTGGAATTATATGCTTTATAGGCAGTGCATGATGGAATTTATAAATACATTAAGTAAATGAGTTTAGGTGCAATATTTAGACAAATTATTATTGCTGCTAATCAATCTTCTTCATATATGAAAAGCAGATCATTAGTGTATCATGATATTCATTCTGATAATTGTTATACTAATATGTCTACATCATTAGATATGTTTATTAAACATATTAATATTATTCGTGAAATGGGTTTTAAGATTGTTTCTGAGATTACAAAAGATGAGGGCCAGATTCAATTAACTTTTGATGATGGTTTTTTAGGTATTTATGATAATATTAGTGTTATTAATGAGTTAGATTTGCCTGTAAAATTATTTATTATTACTTCATTTATTGGTAAACCTTTTCATTTAGACAAGAATCAATTAGTAGAGTTATCTAATAATCCGTTGATTACTATAGGTTCACATTCTCATTCTCATAGAAGATTAAATACTCTAGATAAAGGTGAGCTTCGATATGAGTTAACTTATTCTAAAAAGATACTTGAGGGCCTTGTAGGTGTTCCTATTAATGATTTGTGCTATCCGGAAGGAAAATTTGATAAAAGAGTTGTTAAGATTGCTCGAGATGTTGGTTATATTAATCAGTATTCTTTAATTCCTGGGGCATTTTTAACAGAATTATTTAAAAACGTAAGAAGAAGAAGTCTAGTTCAGTATGCTAATAAGAAAAGTTTTAAATCTATTTTGAAAGGAGGTGATGATATTTTAGAAAGATGGTATATTAAAAAACATTTTAAGTTATGAATATTTGTGTTGTATCACATTCCTTTTTCCCTGCAACCTGTTATGGAGGGCCAATATTTTCTACATATGAGTTGTGCAAAAAACTTACAGATTTAGGTTTTAATATTTATGTCTCTACTACTAATGCAAATTCTCGTAATCGTTTAGATGTAGTTACAAACAAATTTATTGAGATACATAAAAATCTACATGTGTGTTATTATTTTGAGCAAATATATTGGTATTTTTCTTTTGCTCTTATCTTTGGTTTATGGAAAGATATTAAAAGGTCTGAATTGATATATATTCAATATATTTTCCATTATACCGTTCCTTTAGCTCTATTTTATTCTTGGATCTTAAATAAACGTGTTGTTATTTGCCCTAGAGCAAGTTTATCTCCATGGGGAATAAATTGGAAAGGAAAGATTTCAAATTTATTTAAGAGAAGTTGGATTTCTCTCTTTATACGCCCATTTGTTTCTAATGTAAAATGGCAAGGATGTTCTTTTATTGAGATAAAAGATATTAAATCTTTTTTTTATAAAGCTGATTGCTATGAGTTATCTGATGGAATTAACACTAGTCTTTTTAGTTCAGAAAGATCACTTAATTATATTGATGTTATTAAAAAGTATACTGATAGGGACTTTGATAGAGTCACAGATATTGTATTTTCTATGGGAAGATTACATAAGATTAAAGGCTTTGATAATTTAATACGCTCATTTTCTTTAGTATTAAAAAGTAAGCCAGATGTAAAACTATTGATCGCTGGTTCAGATGATAATTATAAATCCTTTTTACTTCAAGAGATCAAAAGATTAGAATTACTAGATTCTGTTTTTCTAATAGGTCATTTAGATGATATAGAAAAAAGGGAAGTTCTATCTAATTCTTCTGTTTTTACATTATGCTCTCATGTAGAGAGTTTTGGTATAGTTGTATTAGAAGCATTAGCATCAGGCTTGCCGGTTGTTGTTTCTAATAAAACCATTTGGAAAGATCTTGAAAGAAATAAATGTGGTATATTTGTATCTAATCAGGAAAGTGTATTTGCAGAGGCATTATTATCTGCACTAGATACAGATTATAATCCGTCTGATTGTGTTAATTATGTAAAATTTAAATATGATATTGATATTGTATGTAATAATTTTATTAAATATTTTTGTCGTTATTAAATCTTTTGAATAAAAATCCTAAAATATCAATTATTACGGTATCATTTAATAGTGATATAACTATTAGAGACACCATAGAGAGTATTATTAATCAGGATTATAATAATATTGAATATATTATAATTGATGCTGGCTCTAAAGATGATACCCTTGATATAATAGAAGAATATGAAGAGCATGTTAGTTATTTTAATTCTGAACCTGATAAAGGTATTTATGATGGGATGAATAAGGGTATAACTGCTGCAACTGGTGATATTATTGGTATACTTAATTCGGATGATTTTTATCCAAATAGTTTCGTCATTAGTAATGTTGCTAAAACATTTGAAAAACAAGGATGTGATGCTGTTTATGGCGATTTAGTATATGTAAAGTTTTTTAATATTGATAAAATTACTAGGTACTGGGAGTCAGGAGAGTATACCATTAATAAAATTAAGAATGGTTGGATGCTGCCACATCCCACTTTTTTTGTAAAAAAATATTTATATGATAAGTATGGATATTATAATACAGATTTGAAAACGGCTGCTGATTATGAAATGATTATAAAATTGTTGTATAAGTATAATATTAAAGTATTTTATATTCCAATGATTTTAGTGAAAATGCGTATGGGTGGAGCTAGTAACTCATCTATTCTGAATAGAATTCGTGCAAATAAAGAGGATGGTTTAGCATGGACTAAAAATCAATTGAATAAACCTATATTTGTTAGGCTTAAAAAACCAGTACAAAAAATCAAACAATTTTTTCTAAGGCCAAAGCTGTAATTGAGAGTTTTACTAATTGATAATAACGATTCGTTTACTTATAACCTAAAACACTATATTGAGCAGTTTGCTAGTGAAGTGGAAGTTACCAGAGGTGCTGAGATAGAATTAGAAGATATTGAACAGTTTGATAAAATAATTTTATCTCCAGGACCAGGATTGCCAAATGAACACCCAGTTTTAAAACAAGTATTAACGCGTTATTTTAATAAAAAACCAATTTTAGGTATTTGCTTAGGGCAGCAAGCTATTGCTGAGTTCTTTAATGCTAATTTGGAAAACCTTACAACTGTAAAGCATGGAGTTACTTCAATGGTAAAGCATTTTAATAATTGTAAACTATTTGAAGATATTCCTAGAAATTTTAAAATAGGACATTATCATTCTTGGGTAGTTTCAAAAATTAATTTCCCAAAAGAATTAATGATTACTTCAAAAAATGAAGAGGGAATTATTACTTCTTTAAATCATAAAAAACATGATATAACTGCAGTTCAATTTCATCCAGAATCAATATTGACCGAACATGGTTTGCAGTTGATTGAAAACTGGGTGTTAGCTTAATTGTATTCAGGAGTGAACCAATCTTTCTTTTTTTCAAATTTCAAGTCTCTTAATACAGCAGCTTTTACACGTATGGTAAGCGAATAGCTTTGGTGATATCCAATAGGGATATAGTTGAATAGTAATTCCCAGCAATGTAAATCTCTATAAATATCAATTGATGTGTAGGTAAGTTCTTTGGCGTCAAAATCATATCCTGAACGAAAACCAATTCTCCATTTTTTAGTTAGTTTTAAATTTCCTGAGAAATTAAGAGATTGTGTGGTGTCAGAAAATTCTGATGATTTATACCCTTTATTGTAAGAGAGGGAATAGTTAGCTGTTAAATTCCATGGGATTGCATAAAAGTCTCTTTCCTCATCTTCTTCATTTTCTTGTTCTTTGTCTTCCTCTTTTTCCTTTTTCCTAGAAAAAGTTTTATCATTAAGAGTTAAGCCAATAGTTGTGCTTAAAGAGGTTAGTCTCGCTAATCGATTATTGATATTTAATTCTAACTGATTGATGTTTTTGGATTGTTCTTTATTTGAGGTGTAAGGATCATATCTGCTTGAAAAAGTAATATCAAAAATATCTAATAATCGTGTGCGTGCATTCAAAGTAATATCACTCAAATTTAAAGAATCGGAAAAAATATTGTATGAACTTCTAGCGCTAAGGTTTTCAAGTAATTTAATTTTTTTGAAGCTTTCAACTGTATCCTTCTTGTTTCTTATTTTCATTTCTAAAATATTAGAGAATCCTAAAGAAATATTTCCGCTTTTTCCTGTTGATGGTGAGCCGTAAACCCCATTATTCATAATGCTATATTGCTGAGTATTACCTAATGAATCGATCTGTACAGTTTTATAATATCCATATTTCTCATCTGAAAAATCAGGAGTATAGTTAAAAGAAAGGTTGGGAGTAATAACATGTCTTATAGCAGCAATTTTACTTTTATTAAACTGAACCATTCCATAAATTTTGGTATTTAAACCAGTAGAAAAACTATAATTGTGCCCTCTAGTAAATTTATGAAGTGTATCAGTAATTAGGCGGTTACTATTTGCATCCCACCTTTTTTCTGTTTGAGATAAATACCATCTTTCAGTAAGGTTAAAACTGGGATTTAGAGTAAAATGTTTTAATACCTTAATTGATGTGCTAATTGGAATATTATGTTTCATTCCGTTTCTAAAATTAGAAAATGATTTCTTAGTAAATAATAAAGAATCAGCAGTAGAAATTGTATTCTTTGTATTCATACCGTACTTAATCATTATCTTGTCATACCACTGTGTTTTTGCAGCATTTCCAAATGCTTTAAAAGGGTATAATCTTTTTGAATTTAGTGATATGTCAGGTAGCGTTAAGTTGACATTTTTTGTTGTTGTATTTTGGCTGTGCCTAAGATTAAAGGTAAGGTTGTTAAGAAATACACCTTCCCAATTCTTTGTTAAATTCACACTAGATGCCATGGTATTTTTTAGAAAGTCATTTGCATTATATGAGTTATTCCTATGATAGCTGCTACTTCCGGCCTCAACATTAGCTGAAAACTGTAAGGAAGGGTTTGCTTTTGAATCCTGTTGATGTCTCCATTTAATGTTAAAATCCTTCTTTTCACTATAATCAGGAAAGCCTTTTTCACTATTGAAATTTTTCCCAAAATTTAAATTTAAGTTTCCATTGTACCTGTAGCGGTTTTTGTATCTAAGCTGAGATTTTAGATTCCAACTTCCTTTTGTGTAGATGTTACTTTTTAAGGATAAATCTAATTTATCGCTTAAGGTAAAATAATATCCTACATCTTTTAAGAAAAACCCCATATTTGTTGATTCTCCATAAGAAGGAATGATTAATCCTGAGCTTTTTTTGTCATTGTTTGGGAAAAAACCAAAAGGAAGAATGAGTGGCATTGGGATATTGAAAAAAGTAAGGTAAGCAGGGCCTGTAATTATTTTTTCTCCAGGAATAATTTTAATCTTGTTTGCACGAATAGCATAGTGTGGTTTTTTTGCATCACAGGTTGTATAGTCCCCCTTGTTTAAATAGAAAACATCATCTTCCATTTTCTTGACTACTTTACCTAGTATATATCCGGCATCTTCTTTAGTCGTGATCTGCTTTACTCTACATTTTTTACTTTTAAAATTATAGGTAATTTCATGTGCTTTAAAACTTTCATTTTCTTCTGTAAAAACAGGATGTCCTATTTTATTTCCAAGATTATCATTTGTAGTGGTTGCAAAAATGGTATTAGTTGTCCAGTCAATTTCAATATAAGCTGCAGTTATGGTTGTTTCCTGATATATAATTTTTGCATTCCCATAAAGATAAGCCTTTTGATTAATGATATCTAGCTTTATAGAATCTTCAGCATCTTTTTCGATTTCTGCATCAAAAAAGAAGCTTTCAGCAGTTGTGTCGCCAGCAAGAGCAATAGTTGTGTCGTTAAAAATAGGGGTATTAAAAGCTTCAGAATTGTTAGTTAACCCTGTTAATAAGAAAAGTAAAAGCAGTAATTTTTGTAGGATTTGGTTCAATCTTAGTTGGTATATTTGTGTCTAATGTAATCTGAAATTTAAGGTGTCAAAATTAGGTAATTTATATCATATATTTTCTAGAAACGCAATTGCCTTGCTTTTATTGGCTGCTTTATTTTTATGTACTTCATTTACTGATGACAAGAAAAAAACTAATAGCAAGATAAGAACTATTGTTATAGATCCAGGTCATGGTGGAAAAGATTCTGGTACTATGGGAACCAAAAGATTCAAAATCTATGAGAAACATGTTGCTTTAGCAGTTTCCCTTAAGTTAGGTGACTATATTAAGAATGCTTTTCCTGAAGTTGATGTTGTTTACACTAGAAATTCAGATGTTTTTCTTGAACTTAATGAAAGAACTGAACTTGCAAATAATGCAAATGCAGATCTCTTTATTTCTATTCATTGTGATGGATTTACAAACTCATCTCCTTCTGGAGCTAGTGTTTTTGTAATGGGAATGAGTAAGTTAAAAGCCAATATGGATATTGCTATCAGAGAAAATTCTGCTATTTATATGGAAGATAATTATCAACAAAAATATGAAGGCTTTGATCCAAAATCTGCAGAAAGTTATATTGTATTTAGTCTTATGCAAAATACACATCTTAATCAAAGTTTGAAAATTGCAGAAGAAGTAGAAAAAGAATTTTCTACTAAAGCAAATAGAAAAAGTAGAGGTGTGAAACAAGCCCCTTTTTATGTGATAAGTAGAACTAATATGCCTAGCATTTTAATTGAATGCGGGTTTTTGACTAACTTTAAAGAGGAAGAGTATTTACATTCTGAAATTGGACAAGAATATATTGCGTCAGCAATTTTTAGAGGTTTTAGGACTTACAAAGAAAATTTTGAAGGCACTACTTCAAAAAAAGTATCAGAAGGACATGTTGTGGTAAAGGGACAGAGAGCTGAGACGCTAACACCTAAAAAAGAAATTACTACTGATAAAGTAGTGTTTAAGGTGCAAATTGGAACTTATTTAAAATCTATGTTGAATGACGCTTTGTTTAAAGAAATAAATGCTGAACAGCAAGTGATAAATGGAACATTTAAATATTATGTTGGAGATGAAACTAATAAATCATCAGTAGATAAGCTGAAAAATCAACTAAAAGAAAAAGGATTTAAAGGAGCATTTGTTGTAGCTTTTTACAAAGGAAAAAGAATTTCTACAAAAGAAGCTTTAGATTTGCAAACGAAAATAAATAATTATGAATAAAGAATTTAAAATTGGGTTTTTTGCCATTACCTCCATTATTGCTCTTGTATTTGGAGTGAATTACTTGAAGGGAATAAACATCCTTAATGACAATCGGGACTTTTATGCTGTATATGCAAATATTGGAGGACTTCAAGTTGGAAGTCCGGTAATGGTAAATGGCTATAAAGTTGGTATGGTGAGTAATATTGATTTATTAACCGAACAAAACCAGAATCTGTTGGTTACCATTAGCCTTGATAAAGAGTTTGACATAGCCATCAATACAGTTTGTAAGATTGTGAATCAGGATTTGATGGGTACAAAAGGAATTTCTTTAGTGCTTGGAGATAATGATGAGCTAATTACAAGTGGAGATACTTTAATTAGTGGTTTAGAAGGATCTTTGCAAGATGAAGTAAATGCTCAGATTTTACCTTTAAAAAACAAAGCAGAAGAATTGATTGGGTCTATAGATTCAGTAATGATGATAGTAACGGCAGTATTAAATAAGGATACTAGAGAAAATTTAAGAAATAGTTTAAGTAGTTTGGATAAAACCTTTGAATTAATGTCGCAAACAATGGTAAAGGTTGATAGTATAATTGATATAAATGATGAGCGTATAGCTAAAGTAGTTAATAATTTAGAATCGATTACGAGTAACCTTGAAAGTAGTAATGGAGAAATTAAAAATATCTTAACGAACTTTTCTTCTCTTTCTGATTCATTAGCAAAAGTAGATATTGCTACAGTTTTACAAAATGTAAGTAATATAACAACAAAAATTAATAATGGAGAGGGAAGTATTGGTTTATTACTTCAAGATGATAAAATATATGCTAATTTAGAAGAATCTACTCGTGAGCTAGCTTTCTTGATAGAAGATATTAAAAAGAACCCAAGTAGGTATGTTAATTTTTCAATTATAGGAGGCGGAAAACCTTATGTAGCTCCAAAAAAATAATACAAAATGGGCATTTCAAACATGATATTTCTAGGGATGTTTTTAGTAGCGATAATGTTCTTTATCCGAAACCTAAATAGGATTATAGCAAATATAAAACTAGGTAGAGATATTGATAGATCGGACAGACTAACTGATAGGTGGAAAAATATGTTCCGAGTAGCAATGGGACAATCTAAAATGACAAGAAAACCAGTTGCTGGAATGCTTCATATTATTGTGTACTTAGGTTTTCTTATTATTAATATTGAGGTAATTGAAATTGTTGTTGACGGTATTTTTGGTTCTCACAGATTCCTTTCTGCCATATTACCCATGGGTTTATATAACTTCCTTATTGGTTCATTTGAGATTTTAGCAGTCTTAGTTCTAGTAGCTTGTGTTATCTTTTTGATAAGAAGGAATATAGTGAGAGTAAAGCGTTTTTGGAGTAAGGAAATGACTGCTTGGCCAAGAACCGATGCTAACCTTATTTTAGTTTTTGAAATCTTATTGATGTCAGCTTTCTTAATTATGAATGCGACAGATAGTTTATTATTTACTGCTGGCGTTTCCCATTATGTTACTTCATTTTCTAATCCTATAAGTCAATATTTTCAGTTTATGTTTATGGGTATGGATACAGCAACTTTAGTAATTATTGAAAGATTTACTTGGTGGTTTCATATTGCAGGAATTTTAGGCTTTATGAATTATGTTTTAATTTCTAAACACTTACATATTTTCTTTGCTTTCCCTAGTACTTATTTTGCGAATTTAAATCCTTTAGGTCAGTTTTCTAATTTACAGTCAGTTACTAATGAAGTGAAATTAATGATGGATCCGAATGCAGATCCTTATGTTGGACCAGCTGCTGATGCTGCAATACCAGAACAATTTGGAGCTAAGGACGCTACTGATTTGAATTGGGTTCAATTACTGAATGCTTATAGTTGTACTGAATGTGGAAGATGTACTGATAGTTGTCCTGCTAATCAAACTGGTAAATTGCTTTCTCCTAGGAAAGTATTGATGGATACTAGAGATAGGATAACGGAATTAGCTAATAATAAAAGAAAAGGAGAGGAGGATACTAAATCCTTATTAGGAGATTATATTACTGCTGAAGAATTATGGGCGTGTACAAGTTGCAATGCTTGCACGGATGCTTGTCCTATTGAGTTAGATCCATTGTCTATTATTTTGGATATGAGAAGATATTTAGTGATGGAACAATCAGCGGCACCAACTGAGCTGAATATGATGTTTGCAAATGTTGAAAACAATGGAGCGCCTTGGCAATTCCCAGCTGCTGACAGATTAAACTGGAAAGATGAATAAATTAGTAGAAAAAAAAATAAATGGAGAATTAATATCTCCTGTATTGCCAGATGAAATTAAGAATTATCTGATTGATATTGATGGTACTATTTGTGATGATATCCCAAATGAAGAGCCTGAAAGAATGGCTACTGCAAAATTATATCCTGATGCTTTAGAAACCTTAAATAAGTGGTATGAGCAAGGGCATTATGTTACTTTTTTCACCTCAAGAGTGGAGGAACATAGAGTGGTTACGGAAATTTGGCTAAAAGAGAATGATTTTAAGTATCATGCTTTACTTATGGGTAAACCAAGAGGAGGGAATTATCATTGGGTAGACAATCATATTGTTAGGGCAACTCGCTTTGATGGTAAATTTACTGATTTGGTTGAGAAGGAAGTGTCTATTCAAGTTTTTAAATCATAATATTATGACTGAGTTACAAGTTAAAACAATGGCCGAGTTTATGGCTGAGGGAAAAGAAGCTGATATTCTTTTTTGGGTAGGCAGTGCAGGTAGTTTTGATGATAGAGCAAAGAAAATTACTCGTGCTTTTGTTCGAATTATGAATAAGGCAAACGTTAATTTCGGTGTTTTAGGTACTGAAGAATCATCAAGTGGAGACGCAGCAAAGCGTTCAGGAAATGAGTTTTTGTTCCAGATGCAAGCCATGATGAATATTGAGGTGATGAATGGGTATAATGTGAGAAGAATTGTAACCACTTGCCCTCATTCTTACAATACCCTTAAAAATGAATATAAAGGCTTAGGGGGCAATTATAAAGTGCAGCATCACACTGAGTTTATTGCCGAACTTTTAGCAGAAGGAAAGCTAAAAATAACTGGAAATTTAAAGGGTAGTAAGATAACTTATCATGATCCTTGTTATTTAGGTAGAGCCAATAATGTCTATGATATTCCTAGGGAATTGATAAATTCATTAGGGATTGATCTAGTAGAAATGAAAAGGAGTAAGCGTAAATCATTTTGTTGTGGAGCTGGAGGATCACAAATGTTTAAAGAACCAGAAAATGGAGCGCAGGACATTAATATAAACCGTACGGAAGAGGCTTTAGCCTTAAAGCCTGATATCATTGCTACTGGCTGTCCGTTTTGTAATACTATGATGACAGACGGGGTAAAAACAGTAGATGAAGGAGCTGCACAGGTAAAAGATATTGCTGAACTGATAGCGGATAATATATAATGTTAGCTGATTTCCACACCTTACCAGAAGGATCAAGAATTTGGCTATATGCTGCTGAGAATGCTTTAAGCAAAGTCCAACAAACCTATATTCTAAAAGTTATTTCAGAAGAACTAAATGGTTGGAATGCACATAAAAAACCTTTAACTGCTGGAGTTAGCATTTTAGAAAATCATTTTATTGTTATTGCTTTGGATGAAAGTAAAAATGGAGCAAGTGGTTGTTCTATTGATACACTTCAAAACACAATTCAAAAAATTGAAAAAGAACTTTCTATTCCTTTGATGAATCGCTTGAATGTATTTTGTGAAATAGAAGAGGAAATAGTTTGTGTTCCTTCTTTTAAATTGGGGAGTATTGCAAAGGCTGATACTCCTTTTTATGATCTTACAATACTTACGAAAAGAGACATAGATACTTACTTAAAGCCGATTTCTGAGGGTTGGTGTGCTCATTTGGTTTAAATAAATTACTCATATTTTCTTGATTACATTTGCCAGTAGAATAATTTATTATGAAAACAATTTTACTATCCTCTTGTGGCAAGAGTGGAGACCCACAACCTATTACTTGTGAGGAAGGTGGAACTGAAGTTACTCCTTAATTAAAACAAAAGAGCCTTTTTTCTATTATATACTAAACGATATAATATGCCATTTAAGAAAGGAACAAGCGGAAACCCTATAGGAAGACCTAATGGTTCAGTAAGCACTTTATCACAAAAAATTATAAAAATTATTTCTATTATTAGAGTTTGTATGGCCCTCCACAATCAAAGACCCCGGCTAGTTTTCAGAATTTAAGTCACTCCCCCTAATAGTTAAGTATACTATTGCAGTATGTTGTTTTTAAACTAGATACATTGTAATAGAAAAATATCTAAACAGCTAAATACAATACAGCTGAGAATATACTTCAGCATTTTTTACTAAATTAGCGGCTATATTTTAAGACAATACAATTTATTGAACCCAAAACAAATATTATGCAAAGATTACTGCTTTTTTTATTTTGTATTCCATTTTTAGGAATTACTCAAAACTCACATACAATTAATACTATAGGAAATACATTTTATCCTAATAGTTTAACTATTAATATTGGTGATACAGTTAACTGGGTTAACACAGGTGGATCCCATAATGTAAATGCAACGCTTGTAACTTTCCCGAATAATCCAGAAGGTTTTGGGAATGCTGTTTCTTCATCTGCATGGACTTTTCAATGGGTTTTTACATTATCAGGAACATATGATTATCAATGTGATCCACATGCTGGAATGGGTATGGTTGGTCAGGTTATAGTTAACTCAATACCCGCATTAACATTTATTCCTGATGATTGGTTTGAACAGGCACTAATTAATTTAGGTTATGACGATGTTTTAGATGATTCTGTATTAACATCTAATATTAATACTGTTACTCATCTTAATCTAAGCCCTTATGCTCCTGGAGCTGCTCACTTACCAATAGATGATCTAACAGGAATTGAGGATTTTATTTCTTTAATTGATTTAGATTGTAGAGGCAATGATTTAAATAATATTGATTTAAGTCAAAATAGTGCTTTAACTATTTTGAATTGTTCTGGTAATTATTTGTCATCCCTTGATTTAAGCTTTAACAGTGGTTTGACATATTTAGATTGTTCTGGTAATAAATTACCATCTCTTGATTTAATTCACCAAACAGCTTTAACATATTTGGATTGTAGTTTTCAAACTGAATATGCATCGCAAATTTCTGGAACTCCATGGCTTCAAAATCTAAATATTAGTAATTGTACTTCCTTAATTGAAATATACTGTCAGGATAATGTAATTGACTCATTAGATGTTAGTGCTATTACATCTTTAACGACATTGCATTGCGAGGAAAATCAACTTACAAGTCTTAATGTAAGTAATAATTCTATTTTAACAACATTGCAATGTGGATTCAATCAGTTATCAAGTCTTTTTACCAGCGGTGCAGATTCTTTAACTACATTAAACTGCTAGGAAAATTATTTATCATTTCTTGACATGAGTAATAATCCTGTATTAACTTATTTGAATTGCTCAGATCAACATGGGGTTTTATCTGGGGTTTTATCAAGTTTAGATTTAAGAAACACCCTGATAGGTAATGGAGGGAATGGAAATCCTTATAATTTATATCTAGACGCTAAAAACAATCTTGGCTTGTTTTGTATTGATGTTAGTGATGCTAGTTGGGCTACGTATTTTTGGGGGGGTACGGTGGCTGTAGATTCATGGGTCTCATTCAGTTTAGATTGTGATTTAATTTGGGGATGTACTGATACAACATCGCCTAACTATGATTCATTAGCAACTGCTGATGATGGTTCATGTATATATTATGGTTGTACAGATACTACAGCGTGTAATTATGATCAAAGTGCAAATACTAATGATGGAGAATGTTCATATGTATTCTGTGTTGGTTGTACAGATCCAGTAGCATGTAACTATGATTCTACAGCTACTATTGATGATGGTTCTTGTAATTACATTCCTATTACTATTCCTTCTCTAAACATTACTGCTTGCGATAGCTTAATTTTTTATGAAGCAACTTATGATTCTAGCGGAATATATAGTGTAGTGATTCCAGGTGATACTAGTTTGTTTAATAATTTACAATTTCCTGAAATTGATGGAGAGCCGGGTTGGAATTATAGTGGTAGTTCAGTATCTATATCATCTAATGGGTTAATAGTTGCAGTCGGAGCTGAAATTGGTGACTATGTAAAAGTTTATTCTTGGGATACATTAAATTTTCATTGGGATCAATTAGGATCTATGATTCAAGTAGATCCAGAATCTATTTCTCTTTCTTCTGATGGATATACTGTTGCTATTGGTGGTTCAGATTACCCTACTTCTATTTCAGGAATAGTTAGAATATATCAATTTGTGAATGGTGATTGGTATCAGAAAGGACAAGATTTAAATGGAGATGCTAATTATGATCATTTTGGTTTTTCAATTTCTCTAAGTAATGATGGAAACACTGTAGCCGTTGGTGCTAGTGGAAAAGATGATAATGGATCAAATTCAGGACAGGTAAGGATTTATACTTACAATGGTACTTCTTGGAATCAGTTAGGGCAAGATATCGATGGAGAATCAGCTGGTGATTATAGTGGTGGATCAGTTTCTCTTTCTTCTGATGGATCTACAGTAGCTATTGGTGCCATTTCTAATGATGGAAATGGATCAAGTTCAGGCCACGTAAGAGTATATCAAAATAATGGAGGTGTATGGAATCAAATAGGACAAGATATCGATGGTGAAGCATCTCAAGATCGAAGTGGTGAATCGGTTTCTCTTTCTTCTGGTGGAAATATTGTTGCTATTGGAGCTAAATTTAATGATGGAAATGGATCAGATGCTGGGCATGTAAGATTATATGAATATGAAGATTCTGTTTGGGTAAAGGTGGGTCAAGATATCGATGGTGAAGCTGCTGATGATTTGTCTGGAAAATCAGTTGCTCTTTCTTCTGATGGTAAAACGGTTGTTATTGGTGCTCCAAATAATGATGGAAATGGTAGTCTATCTGGCCATATTAGAGTTTATAATACAATTTTTGATGTAGATTGTGATAGTGTTATCAATTTGGATTTAATCATTGTTAATAATGCAACTGGATGTACAGATTCTATTGCTTGCAATTATGATTCAACTGCTTTTTGTGATGATGGTTCTTGTGTTTATCCAGGATGTACGGATTCACTTTCTATAAACTATGATCCAGCAGCAGGATGTGATGATGGATCTTGCTGTTATGATGCTTGGGTGACACTTAATATGTATGATTCATACGGTGATGGGTGGAATGGTGACTATTTTACTATGACAAATGTTGCTTCATCTACAGTTGTGTTTAATGTAACTTTAGACAATGGTTCTATTGGTTATGAAAACGGTTGTGTCCCAAATGGATGTTATGATATCGTTGTTGATAGTGGTTCATGGCAATCTGAAGTATCTTGGACTCTAGTATATGGTACAGGTAATATTATCGCTTCTGGTGGATCTCCTTATTTAGGTCAAGTTTGTGTATATTTTGGCTGTACAGACTCTACTGCATTAAACTATAACCCATTGGCTAACAATGATGATGGCACTTGTACTTACTGTGTGTATGGTTGTATGGATCCTTTGTATCTTGAGTATAGTGCTGCTGCTACCTGTGATGATGGTTCATGTTTAACGCTTATAAGTACTAATACCTGTACTAATCCTTCCCCTACGAATGCTTATATTACTGAATTAATTCATGATAGAGCAAGAGTAAATTGGGATAATATGAATGATGCTAATTGTATGGTTCAGCAGTACCGTATTAGATATAGAGAACAAGGAACATCT
>JABGVU010000055.1 GCA_018645865.1 Flavobacteriales bacterium | reverse complement strand
TTGGTGGTTTTGCTAATGTCAACTATTGGAGTTCTACTGAGTACGATTACGTCACTGCGTGGTATCAGAATTTCTACTATGGCTACCAGACCACCAACAATAAGTTCGACTTCGACAATGTTAGGGCTGTTAGGTCTTTTTAACCATTTATCCATTTAAAATTATTGCGTAAGCAATCGAATTTAAAATTAGAAACCCACTCATTTGAGTGGGTTTTATTTTATTCCATTTGCAAATTCCTTACTTGTGAAGAATGATAACTATTTTAATAGAACCGTAGAAAAGAATTATTGAATAAGAACCTTACTACTTATACCGTTTAGTTGCAAAATATAAACTCCATTAACAAATTGGGAAGTATTAACCTCAAGCAAGTAATTACTTTTTATAGATTTATAAATTGTTTTTCCTAAAAGATTTTTAATTTTTATAATGCCTATTTCGCTACTTTCAATTGTTAATTTACTGCTTGCAGGGTTAGGGTAAATGCTAAAGTTTCCTTGCTTATTGTTAAGTATATTAGTTGTTGTGGTGTCATTAAGCAGGGTGTCGCTACTAAAATAAGCAATACCCCCCGACAGGTTTCCAAGTATCATTTCAGGTTGATTGTCGTTATTAATATCAGCCAAAGCAAAAGCACATTTCCCGCCATCCCAAAGATTAGTTGCAGTGCTGTAAATAGGTGAAAACTGTCCGTTTAGGTTTCCGTCAATATCTGTAAATTGATATATTGTTCCAGTATAACTTCCAACAAAAAGTTGATAAATTCCATTGCTGTCAATTAACTTAGGGCTTGATAACCCATTGCTTATATAATTAGTGTCTACATCAATACCACCCCAGTTTTTAATAATAGTGTCGAATGCAGCAAGTGTTGCTGTTCCTGAATTTGGACAATAATTAATTGATCCATCTTGCTCTCCAATAATAATATCTAGTAAGCCATCACGGTCAACATCCACTAATTGAGGTTGAGAAAAATAACCTACATCAATGCTGAAGTAATTGGGTGCAGCTACAGTAAAATTTCCTGACTGATTAGTAAAATAATGCAATTTTCCATCCGAATCTCCTAAAATCATATCTTTATCTCCATCTGCATCCAAATCACCAAAAGTAGGACTTATGTTAAGGGCAGGTAATCCTAGCTGTATATTTAAATTTACAGTTGAAATCCCTTGCCAGTCTCTATCAATTAATTCATATTTAGGAATATCTTTTGTGCCCGTATTTTCAAAAAGAGCTAGAGAAGAAATCGGATCGTTATATGCAACATGGTAGCCATAATTGCCAACTACTAAGTCCAATAAACTATCATTATTATAATCATAAAAAGTAGGGAATGAGGAAGTTCCTAAATCAATCATATCACTTTGTAAAAAGTTAGTTTGTACAAAGTTAAAGTCAGGGGTATTGGTTTGTCCTGCATTTTCATAAAGCCAACAGCTTTCAAAGTTCTCAGAATTATTCTGACTATTGGTAGTCACGATTAAATCCTTAACACCATCATTAGTGACGTCTAGGTAATAACTTGCAGGATAAACATGCATATCGGCTGCAATCGTGTTGCTATTGTTTTGTGGAAAAACAGAGTCAACACTAATCATAAGTGCATTTTGATTATCACCTCCATTAATTAACAAGTTTAGGTTATTATAACTTACATCCCCTAAAACTAAATCCATGTCATTGTCATTATCAATGTCAATAGCTAACAAAGTAGAGCCAGCATGTTTTTGCTTAGAGTTTACAGTATTAGGGTTAACAATAGGTGGGCATTGGCAATTAGGACAATTCAAAACATACTCATTTAAGCCTTCAGAAAACAATCCCCAACAACTTTCGGAAAGTTCAAAAGCAACTGTATCGCAATTGCCTGTAAGTTCCATAGCCATGTTTTTATGATATTCAATAAATCCTCCTAAAATAGAGAAAGTAAGAATATCTATATCACCATCATAATCAATGTCAGCGATAGCAGGTATATCAACTGGGCTTATATATATGTTAAGGTTGTTTGATCCGTAATCAGAAAGAACAAGTGAAGTGACTAAGCTAAAACTTAAATTATTGCTTGAGGTATTTTCGTAAATTGCCATTCCACCTGAAGAGTAGGTGTAAATGTCATTTTTACCATCACAGTTATAATCAGCAAGTAGCATCCAATCATGTGCTTTAGGAAAATTACTTCTGTATTTAGGAGAGAAAATGTAATTTCCGTTATCATTAATAAAAGGGCTTATTTTATTTCCTGATTTATCAAAAACAACTAAGTCCATAGTGCCATCTAAATTCAAATCAATTTCAGAAAATTGTCCGGAATTGATTCCTCCTGAGAAAGCAGAGCTAAAAGCAATTCCATTTTCAGATATAGTAAGGCTTGTATCTCTGTTTAATATCATTTGTGAGAATGAGGAGGTGAAGCAGAAAATGAAAAATAAAAGCAGAAGATGTTTTAGAGTCATAAAAGAATTTTTACAAAAAAACGCAATATTTTTTGAATAGCATAGCCTGATGAATTATTATCTTATTTGTTCAGCTTAAAGTTTCCTATATAGTAGTTGTATTATTTGCTTTGAAAGTTTATATTTGCCGTCCTTAAAAATAAGATAAAAATAAAGATTATGCAAAACAGAAATGTTATAAAAATTTTCGCAATCATATTCGCAATAGTTTGTTTGTACCAACTATCGTTTACTTGGGTTGCTGATGGAGTTGAAGAAGATGCAGTAGCTTATGCTGCTGATTTTAATGAGGATGAAAGAGATGTAAAGGAAAAGTTCTATTTAGATTCAATACGTGGTGAGGAAGTTTACGATATTGTATTAACTTCTTATACTTATGCTGAATGTCAGCAAAGAGAGATTAATTTAGGGCTTGACCTTAAAGGAGGAATGAATGTTACCTTAGAGGTTATGGTTGTTGATGTGGTAAAAGCACTTTCTAATCAGAATAAAGATGAAGCCTTTAATGCAGCAATCGCAAACACTCTAAAAGCACAAGAAGATAGTCAAGATGATTTTGTTACTTTATTTGGTAAGGAATATGAAAAATTAGCACCAGCTGCTAATACGGGTTTATCTGCTCTTTTTTCCACACCTGATTTAAGAGATAAGGTGCAGTTTTCTTCAACTAACCTAGAAGTTATTGATGTGTTGAGAATTGAAGTTGAAGATGCTATTTCTCGTTCATTCAATATCTTAAGAAGTAGAATTGATCGTTTTGGAGTAACACAGCCAAACATCCAAAGATTGGAGACTGCAGGTAGAATATTAGTTGAATTGCCTGGAATTAAAGATCCTGAAAGAGCTAGAAAATTATTGCAATCGACTGCACAGTTAGAATTCTGGGAAACTTATGAATACAAAGAATTGTTTCAAGCATTAGAATCCGCTAATGCATTTTTAAGAGAAACTGCTGAGGCGGTAACTGTTGAAAAGGATTCAGTAAAAACTGAAACTGCTGAGCTTGCAGTGTTAGTTGAACAAGAAGATACTACTGAAGATAAAACTAATGATTTATTAGCTGAGATTGAAGCAGATACTTTAGCCTCAGATAGTGTTGGTAATAGTTTAAGTTTTGAGGAATTTGCTTCTGATAATCCTTTGTATGCAATATTGTATCCTAATGTTGATCAACAAAATCAATTGAACGAAGGTCCGGTTGTTGGTTTTTGTGCAGTAAAAGATACTGCTGCTTTAAATTTATATTTGAAAGATGATGCAATTAGGAAATTCTTTCCAGTTGATGTAAAGTTTGCTTATACTGTAAAGCCTTATGACTCTGATGGAAAATTTGTACAATTAGTTGCATTGAAGTCAGACAGAAATGGAAAATCAGCTATGGAAGGTGATGTAGTAACGGATGCAGTTCAGGTGTTTGGTCAATTCGCGTCATCAGCTGAGATATCAATGGAAATGAATGCTGAAGGGGCAAAACAATGGAAAAGATTAACTGCTGAAAATATTAAGAAATCGGTAGCAATTGTTTTAGATGGGTATGTATATTCTTACCCAACTGTACAAGCTGAAATTGCAGGTGGTCGTTCTTCAATTACAGGTAACTTTAGCGTTAATGAAGCAAAGGATTTAGCAAATATTTTAAAGTCAGGTAAATTACCTGCTCCTGCTCGTATCATTGAAGAAGCTATAGTTGGTCCTTCATTAGGTGAAGAAGCAATTAGTTCTGGTCTAACATCATTTATTTTTGCCTTACTTTTAGTATTAGCATATATGATATTCTATTATAATGGTGCTGGTGTGGTTTCAAATATTGCATTACTTGCCAATATCTTCTTTATATTTGGAGTGCTTTCTTCATTAGGAGCGGTACTTACTTTACCTGGAATTGCAGGTATTATCCTTACAATTGGTATGTCGGTTGATGCAAATGTCCTTATTTATGAGCGTATCCGTGAGGAGCTTAGTAATAGTAAAGGTTTGCGTTTAGCAATTGAAGATGGGTATAACAATGCTTACAGTTCAATTATTGATGCCAATGTAACTACATTGTTAACCGGTATTATTCTTTATACTTTTGGTACAGGACCAATTAAAGGTTTTGCTACTACTTTAATTATTGGTATTTTAACTTCACTCTTTGCTGCAATATTTATTACTCGTCTAGTAATTTCTTATCGTTTAAATAAAGGAAAAACAATTTCGTTTGCAACTAAATTAACTGAAGGAGCTTTCAAAAATATTAATATTGATTTTATTGCGAAGCGTAAAAGATTTTATATTATCTCTTCTGTAATTGTATTATTAGGTGTTGGTTCTTTAGTTACTAAAGGATTAAATTATGGAGTTGATTTTGTTGGAGGAAGAACTTATGTTGTTCGCTTTGATGATACAGTAAATAATGAAGAGCTAAGATCAGCATTAACTGATGCATTTGTTGATGCAGATGGTTTAAATTACACTCCTCTAGTAAAAACTTTTGGTGATGATAATCAGGTAAAAGTTACGACTTCATTTATGATTGAGAGCAATGAAATTACTACTGATCAAATTGTTGAATCAAAATTATCTGAAGGATTGTCAACTGCAGGTTTGGAATATGAAATAATGAGTTCGCAAAAAGTAGGTCCTACTATTGCTGATGATATTAAAGATGCGGCTGTATGGTCAGTATTCTTCTCATTATTAGTAATCTTTTTGTATATTTTAATTAGGTTTAGAAAATGGCAATTTAGTTTGGGTGCTGTTGTTGCAGTATTCCATGATGTATTAATTGTACTTTCAATCTTCTCTATCTTTTACGGGATTTTACCTTTCTCATTAGAGATTGATCAAGCATTCATTGCTGCTATTCTTACTATTATTGGATACTCACTAAATGATACTGTAGTTGTGTTTGACCGTGTAAGGGAGTATATGAATGATAATAAAAAGAAAGGTGTTCACGAATTGATTAATGGTGCTTTAAACAGCACATTAAGTAGAACGATAAATACTTCCTTAACTACTTTCTGTGTTCTATTAATTATCTTTATTTTTGGCGGTGAGGTAATTAGAGGATTTATGTTTGCTTTAATGGTGGGCGTTGTAGTGGGTACTTACTCTTCATTATTTGTAGCTTCTCCTATTATGTTGGATACAATTAAAAAGAAAGAAGAGAAATTCAAAAGAAAATAATTAGTTTATAATTTTAATTAAAAAGCCCTTTCATTTGAGAGGGCTTTTTTATTTTTGCGTTATGTTATTATTTATAGGAGGGCCTGAAATTATTATTGTGCTATTGTTTATAGTTATGTTTTTTGGTTCAAAGAAAATACCAGAGTTAGCTAAAGGATTAGGCAAGGCGATGCGTGAAGTGAAGCATGCTTCTAATGATATTAAAAAAGAGATTCGTGATAGCTCTAAAAGTATTAAGGACGACTTTGATATAACAAAATAATGAGTCCAATTATTGCTCTATTGTTAGGTTTTTTCTTACTTTTTTTCGGTGGAGAGTTATTAGTTAGAGGCTCAGTTGCTTTGGCTTTAAAAATGCGTATTTCTACCTTAGTTGTCGGAATGACCGTAGTTTCTTTTGCTACTTCAGCACCTGAATTATTTGTGAGCTTGCAAGCTGTTTTGAACGGTAGTAATGATATTGCTTTTGGTAATGTTATTGGTTCCAATGTTGCAAACATAACTTTAGTGCTTGGGGTTACGGCTCTAATTTTTAGAGTAAAAATATCTGAACAAACAGCAACTTTAAACTATCCTGTTTTGTTGTTTTCTTCTTTATTTTTTGGTGCTGTGATGTACTATTTTAATGGGATTCCACAAGAAATAGGATTTTTCTTCATCTTTTTATTATTAGTGTTTACTTGGATTTTAATTAGTAAATCTAGAGAAGAAAACTTAAGATCAGCTACTGATGAAGATAAATTGCTTGAAGAGGCTTCAAGCGATTCTTTGTTTAAGAGTTTAGGGTTCTTGGTTGTTGGTATGTTTTTGTTAAAATTTGGTGCTGATTGTTTGGTGGAAGGGACTATTGCTATTGCAAAGAAATTTGAAATTTCTGAACGAATTATTGCTGTTACAGTGGTGGCTATTGGCACAAGTATTCCTGAGTTGGCAACTTCAATTGTTGCGGCACTTAAAAAGGAATATAACTTAGCGGTAGGAAATTTAATTGGTTCAAATATCTTTAATATTTTAGCTGTATTAGGGGTAGTAGCTAGTATCAAGGAAATTACTATTGCTGACTTTGCTATTCTATCGTTTGATTATGTCTGGATGATTATTATTACCGTTATATTAGGATTATTTATTTATGCTTTCTCAAAGCGTCAGATATCCAGAATAGAAGGTGTTCTATTATTGTTATTTTATATATCTTACCTCTATTTCTCTATTTATTAAATAATTTTCATTAACTTTTTATTACTTAATAATGTGTTAATAAATCATTTATTTCATCTTGTTTCATTGTAATAAACCCCTCTTATTTTCAATTATATTTGTGCCTTAAATATGAATGTAAAAATAATAATATAAAATGTTAGGCTAAGTGTGATAATTACACTAAGATTGCAAAAGGTTAAATTAATAATTAATTAAAATTTAAATTATGAAATCTAAATTAGAATACATTTGGTTGGACGGTTATGTGCCAACGCAAAACATGAGAAGCAAAACAAAAGTCGTTGATAACTTTAATGGTTCTTTAGCAGAATGTCCTGTTTGGGCTTTTGACGGTAGTTCAACAAGACAAGCTGTAGGAAATTCTTCTGATTGTTTGCTTAAGCCGGTGGCTATTTTCCCTGATCCTGCAAGAATTAACGGTTGGTTGGTTATGACTGAAGTTTTAAATGCTGATGGAACTGCACATGAATCAAATGGAAGAGCAAAGATTAATGATAATGATGATGATTTCTGGTTTGGATTTGAACAAGAATATTTCATTATGGATGTGGATACACAATTGCCTTTAGGCTTTCCTTTAGGAGGTTACCCTGGCCCTCAAGGAATGTATTATTGTTCAGTAGGCGGTAAAAATACTCACGGAAGAAATTTAGTTGAAGAGCACGCTGATTTGTGTATTGAGGCAGGAATTAACTTTGAAGGAATTAATCAGGAAGTTGCATGTGGACAATGGGAGTTCCAATTGTTTGCTAAAGGAGCTAAAAAGGCAGGTGATGAACTTTGGGTTGCTCGTTATTTATTAGATAGATTAACAGAAGATTATAATTATTATATTGAATATCACCCAAAGCCAATTAAGGGTGATTGGAATGGATCTGGTATGCACGCCAATTTCTCTAATACTACTTTAAGGGAGTGTGGTTCTAGGAAAGCTTATGAGCAAATTTGTGAGGCTTTTCGTCCAGTAACTAAAGAGCATATTGAAGTTTATGGCGAGCATAATGAACAAAGGTTAACAGGTTTGCATGAAACAGCTTCTATTAGAGATTTTAGTTATGGTATTTCTGATAGAGGGGCGTCAATCAGAATTCCTATTATTGTAGTAGAAAATGGATGGAAAGGATGGTTAGAAGACAGAAGACCAGCATCTAATGCTGATCCATATAAAATAGCAGGTAGAATTGTAGAAACAGTTAAATCTGCTAAGCTATAATTCTATTAACAATGTGCTGCTAATAATTCTGATTTTATATTGCTTGAATTCATAGATTATTTCTTATTTTTAACAATATTTTAAAATTAAACTAATGAAACATTTTATTAAATCAATTCTATTTATATTGTTGTTTAGTATTTTCTTTTTCTCAGATGCAAATGCTCAGGCTAATAAGAATAAAAAATTATTAAAGGCTGATATTGCTTTTGAAGCAGAGCAATATTTTGAAGCAGCTGAATTGTATAAGAAAGCGTACGTTAAAACTAAAAATAAAGCATTAAAAGCTGAGATTATTTTTAAACAAGCTGAATCTTATCGTCTATCTGGAAATTCAAAGCGTGCTGAAAGTTATTATAAACGCGCAATAAAAGCAAAATACCCTAATGTTCTTCTTTATCTGATCTATGCTGATATGCTTAGATTAGATGGTGATTATTCTGCTGCGGCAGATCAATATAAGGAATATTTAAAAATTAACCCTACTGATTTTAATGGAGAATTAGGTTTGAAATCGTGTGAATATGCTCTTAAATGGCTTGATAAACCGACAAGATATCAGGTTGAATTAATGCCAGTTCTTAATTCAAGAAGTAGTGATTATAGTGTTGCTTTTGGAAAAGGAGATTATACAGAGTTGTTTTTCACTTCATCTAGAGGTGGAGGTATCTCTGATAAGATTGATGCTAGAACCGGTGATAATTTTTCAGACATCTATTTTTCTAAGCTTAATAAGGCAGGTAAATGGAGTGCTCCAGAATTATTGCTAGAACCTGTAAATACTGAAGGGAATGAAGGTTCTGTTTTTATTAATAAAAGAGGAACTATGATGTTCTTTACGCAGTGTAAAGTTGAAAAAAAGAAGTCAAAAGGTTGTGCTATTTATGTTGCTAAGCGTAAAGGTAAAATTTGGGGACAGCCAATGTTGTTGCAGGTTAAAGTAGATAGTAATGTTACTTTCGGTCACCCTGCAGTTAGTGATGACGAATCAATTGTTATATTCTCATCAGATATGTCAGGAGGGTATGGAGGAAAAGATTTATGGATGGTGACAAAAGAACAGAGGGGGAGGTGGAGTATACCAGTCAATCTTGGGCCAGCGATTAATACTCCTAATGATGAAATGTTTCCTTTTATGCGTGATGATAACACAATTTACTTTTCGTCTAATGGACATATAGGTATGGGTGGTTTAGATATTTTTAAATCAACTAAAGATGAATTAGGTGTTTTTTCATCTGTTGTAAATATGAAGTCTCCTATGAATTCATCAGCTGATGATTTTAGTATGATTATTGAGAGAAATGAAGAGAGAGGATATTTGACTTCTAACAGAGATGGAGGGAAGGGAAGTGATGATATTTACCAATTTGAATTACCTGAATTAAAACTATTTGCTAAGGGTGTTGTTACTGATTCTAAAACAGGAGGGATAATGACTGGTGTTAAAGTTCAGTTTATTGGTAATGATGGAACAACTAATGAGGTAGAAACAGATAATACTGGTGTTTATGAATTTGCTTTAAAACCATTAACTTCTTATGAAATTATAGTAAATACTGAAGGATATTTAAGTAGATCAGTAAATGAAACTACGATTGGAGTTGAAAACAATAAAGTATTTACTATTGATTTTTCAGTTGACCCTGTTAAAAAAGAAATTGTACTACCTAGAATTGAATACGACTTTAATAAATTTGATTTAAGACCACAGTCAATTGCTGATTTAAATCTTTTAGCAGAAACATTAAAAGATAATCTTAATGTTGTTATTGAATTAAAATCGCATACTGACTATATAGGTTCTGATGCTCAAAATAATAAACTTTCGCAACAGAGAGCGGATGTTTGTGTGGCTTACTTAATTAGTCAAGGAATTGATGCTGGGCAGTTAGTTGCAAAAGGAATTGGAGAGAATGAACCATTTGTAATGGAAAATAAAGATGGTAGACTTAAAGAAGGTGATGTGTTGACCGAAAAATACATTAAGAAAATTAAGTTTAAAAAGAATAAAGAAAAAGCAAATCAGTATAACAGAAGAACGTCTTTTAAAGTATTAAGAGAAGATTATGTTCCTGCTGTTACAAAAGAAATAGCTACTGATAAAAAAAAGTAACTAATATATAAATACTAGAAAAGCATCCTAATTATTAGGATGCTTTTTTTTACAATTATGGCTGCAGATAGATACAATCAAAGAGGTGTTTCTCCTGATAAAGAAGATGTACATAATGCAATTAAGAATGTAGATAAAGGTTTGTTTCCATCTGCATTTTGTAAAATTGTTCCCGATTATTTAACAGGGGATGATGATTACTGCTTAATAATGCATGCTGATGGTGCAGGAACAAAATCATCATTAGCTTATATGTATTGGAAAGAAACGGGTGATGTTTCAGTTTGGAAAGGAATCGCGCAGGATGCTCTTATCATGAATATTGATGATTTATTGTGTGTGGGTTCAGTGGATAATATAATACTTTCTTCAACTATTGGTAGAAATAAATCGGTCATAAATGGAGCTGTACTTTCTGAAATTATTAATGGTACTGAAGAACTTTTGGCTGAATACAAAAAGTTTGGTGTAAATATTATTTCTACTGGAGGTGAAACAGCAGATGTTGGGGATTTGGTGCGTACTATTATTGTTGATTCTACTGTTGTTGCTCGAATGAGAAGAAGTGATATAATTGATAATGCTAATATCAAAGATGGAGATGTTATTATTGGGCTGTCATCTTCAGGAAAGGCAACTTATGAAACTGAATATAATGGAGGGATGGGTAGTAATGGACTAACTTCTGCTCGTCATGATGTTTTCTCAAAAATATTAGCTGAAAAATATCCTGAAAGTTATGATCCTTCAATACCTATGGATTTGGTGTATTCAGGAACTAAGGAATTAACAGATGCTGTTGAAGGATCAACTTTAAATACTGGAAAACTAATACTTTCTCCAACTAGAACTTATGCGCCAATTATTAAAAAAATATTAGATAAATACCGTTCCCAGATTAATGGAATGGTGCATTGCAGTGGTGGCGCTCAAACTAAAGTATTACACTTTGTAAATAATGTGCATGTAATAAAAGATAATATGTTCGAATTGCCAGCTCTTTTTAAATTGATTCAAGATGAATCAGGAACTGATTGGAAAGAAATGTACAAGGTTTTTAACATGGGGCATAGAATGGAATTATATGTTCCTCAGGAAATTGCTGAAGATATTATTGCTATTTCAGAATCTTTTAATGTAAAAGCTAAGATTATTGGTAGAGTAGAAACTTTTGAAGGTAAAAAATTAACGATTAATTCCGAATTTGGAACTTATATATATTAAGATGTTAGATAAATTATCAGCTATTAATGACAGATATAATGAGGTAGAAAGATTAATTTCTTCTCC
>JABGVU010000011.1 GCA_018645865.1 Flavobacteriales bacterium | reverse complement strand
TACTAACAAAGGGCGTTTATTTTTTTTACTTTTAAGGTGTAAGGCTAATTTACCAGAGAAAGTAGTTTTACCAGAGCCTTGCAAACCTGCAATAAGGATGATAGATGGAGAACCAGTTAAATTAATATCTGATTGTTCGCTTCCCATAAGTTCAGCCAACTCATCCTTCATGATTTTAGTTAAAAGCTGACCCGGATCAATTGCAGTAAGCACCTTTTGACCTAATGCTTTTTCCTTCACAATGCTAGTAAATGATTTAGCTGTTTTAAAATCAACATCAGCAGAAAGTAAAGCCTTACGGATTTCTTTCATTGTTTGAGCAACATTAATTTCGGAAATACTGCCCTGCCCTTTTAATACTTTAAATGCCTTGTCTAGTTTTTCTGATAAATTTTCAAACATAGTTACTGCCCTATTTTTAATTTCTTGTTAGTAGAATCTTGCGCGAAAATAACGAAAAGAAATCATACTTTTAAAATAAAAGCATTATCAATTATTTTCTACTAAAAAACACTTTATCTAAGTACGTGTTTAAATAATTAATTCAATATATTTACTTCTATAATAACAACTGAAAATTGAAGGAAATCAATAAGACAAACAATAACAAACAAGTTTTAAGGTGAAAAGAGTCAGAAATGAATAATAAAGTAGAATTAAACTCTGAAATATGTTGCCCAAAATACGAACATAAAGAGATGAAAACCATGCCAACCGATTCTTGCCAATGGTTTTATGAATGTAAGGGATGTAAAGCAATACTCAGTCAAATAAATAATGACAGTTGTGTATATTGTTCTTATGGAACTATTGCCTCCCATACAATTAGATTCAAAAGTATGAAATGATGACTGCTGCTAATCAACAACTACACCATACAAATCAAAATGATCCGTCTTTTCAATAAGCACATTAGCAAAATCACCCATTCTTATATAAATTTCAGTAGCTTTTACCAATACCTCATTATCCACATCAGGACTATCAAACTCAGTACGCCCAATAAAATAATCTCCCTCCTTACGGTCGAATAACACTTTAAAGGTTTTTCCTATTTTTTCTTGATTTAACTCCCGAGATATATGCGTTTGTAAATCCATAATTTCTTCTTGCCTTACTTTTTTCACTTCATCAGAAATAACATCATCCAGAACATGAGCAGACGTATTTTCTTCATGAGAATAAGTAAACACTCCCAGTCTATCAAATTTTGTATCCTGAACCCATTTTTTTAATTCATGAAATCTTTCTTCTGTTTCACCAGGATAACCAACTATCAATGTAGTACGAATAGCCATATTTGGCACTTTTTTCCTAAATACTTTTAACAAATCATCTGTCTTCTGATGAGAAGTTCCTCTTTTCATGGATTTCAGAATTTCATCATTTATGTGCTGCAAAGGAATATCAATATAATTACACACTTTATCATTCTCTCTAATTACATCTAACACATCTTCTGGGAATCCTGTAGGGAAAGCGTAATGCAATCGAATCCATTCAATTCCTTCTACCTTAGATAGTTCAATCAATAAATCAGCCAATCTTCTCTTTTTATAAATATCCAATCCATAAAAAGTTAAATCCTGAGCAATAAGTATCAATTCTTTAGCCCCATTTTTAGCTAAATTTCTAGCTTCAATAACTAACTTTTCAATAGAAGAAGATTTGTGTTTACCTCTCATAAGAGGAATGGCGCAAAATGAACAAGGTCTATCGCAACCTTCAGCAATTTTAAGGTAGGCATAATGCTTAGGAGTAGTTGTTAATCGCTCACCTAGTAACTCATGCTTATAGTCAGCACCTAAAACCTTTAATAGTTTTGGTAAATCAGTAGTTCCAAAATACTGATCAACATTAGTAATCTCTCTCTCTAAATCTGACTTATAGCGTTCAGATAAGCAACCCGTAACATACAATTTATCAATCTCACCTGCTTCTTTGCGTTCAACATGTTCTAATATAGTATTAATAGATTCCTCCTTTGCGTTATCAATAAAACCACAAGTATTTATCACAACAATATTAGAATCATCCTTTTCAGATTCATGTTCCACCTCCATATTATTAGCTGCCAATTGACCCATCAAAACCTCAGAATCATAGACATTCTTAGAACAACCTAAAGTGATGACATTAATTTTGTTTTTCTTTATAGATTTTGTTCTCATTTAGTTAAATAATGAATCTATAAATTCATTTTTATTAAAGATTTGTAAATCTTCCATCCCCTCTCCAACACCAATATAACGAACAGGAATCTGAAACTGATCAGAAATACCAATCACCACTCCTCCTTTTGCCGTACCATCTAGCTTGGTAAGTGCTAAAGAATTTACTTTAGTGGCTTTTGTAAACTGAGTTGCCTGTTCAATAGCATTTTGCCCTGTTGAAGCATCCAATACTAACATTACATCATGCGGAGCTTCAGGAATTACTTTAGCCATTACATTCTTTATCTTGGTCAATTCGTTCATCAAATTAATTTTATTATGTAGTCTTCCTGCAGTATCAATAATTACCACATCAGCACCACTTACTTTTGCTGATTGTAAAGTATCAAAACAAACTGAAGCAGGATCAGAACCCATATCTTGTTTGACAATTGCAACTTCAGCTCTATCTGCCCAAATAACTAACTGATCCACTGCTGCTGCACGAAAAGTATCAGCTGCACCTAATACAACTTTTTTACCCTGTTGCTTAAATTGATGTGCTAATTTTCCAATTGTAGTTGTTTTACCAACACCATTAACACCAACTACCATAATTACATAAGGCCCATCTACGTCAGAAATCTCAGCAGAAGAATCTTTCATAAGTAATGAAACTTCTTCTTTTAAAAAATCATTTAATTCAGATGTATTAATGTATTTATCTTGAGCTACTCTCTCCTCTAATTTCTTAATAATTTTAAGAGTTGTCTCCACACCAATATCTGAGGTAATTAATGCTTCTTCAATATCATCAAGTGCTAATTCATCAATAATAGATTTTCCTGCAAGAGCCCTAGAAATTTTACCAAAAACATTTGTTTTAGTTTTTTCTAAACCCTTGTCAAGTTTTTCTTTTTTATCTTTTGAAAAAAAATTAAATATCCCCATTATTAATGTCTTTTTT
>JABGVU010000049.1 GCA_018645865.1 Flavobacteriales bacterium | reverse complement strand
GGAGGTTTTTTTCGTAGTCCTCAATACGTTTCAATTGTTTGTGCATATTGTTAATTTTTTTAAGTGGTTTTTCATTCACTAATAACTTATTATTCGCAGTAATAGGCTGCATTTTTACCATGTTCCATGAATTTAACTTTAGTAACTCTAACCCTATTATTAGTTTCAGTCTTTACAAATTCATTTAACTTATTATAAATATATTCTGAAAATTTTTCAGCGCCAGTAGCTGGAATTACTCTTACTTGAGCTACACCTACTGTATCCATTTGTTGAAATGCTCTTAATTCAGGATCATCCTCAGCTATAATCATAGTATGATCAAACATATAATCCATCCAAGCTTTTGGTTGTTTCCCATCAATTAAGGTTTTAGCTCGTTTCATTCCTCCAAAGTCCCAAACCCAATTTCTATCATCTAAGTCACCTTCGAAATAAACTTTAAATGAAATTCCATAACCATGCACAAATCTACAATGTGTTGTTTCTGCTTTCCATTGACGAAATACTGTGCTAAATCCGTCAAATACTTTGCTTGATTGAAATTTACCCATTATACCATGCTTTAATTTCTGTTATTGGTTTATTACCAACTATTCTATCAACTTCGTTTCCACTAGCATCTACTTTAACTATAGTAGGAACATTTCTAATTCCATACTTAGTTGATAATTCAGTATCACTATCAACATTTACTTTTGTATAAGGCAATCCACTTTTTTCCATTTGTGGTCCTAATACCTTACAAGGTCCGCACCAAGGTGCACTAAAATAATATAATTTCATAATTTATTGTTTTTTTTATTTATACTAATTCTTCTACTATTCCAATTATCTCCGATAATATAAGAACAATAGTTGCAATCTCCAAGCTAAATGGAAGAAAAGCGTAACCTGCTATACGTATCGCGGATTTAATAAAACTTATTTTTTGATGCATATAAGCATCTGGGAGTTCTTGTTTTTCTTTCATAGTGTAATATTATAATTTACTACTATTCGTTTTTTTGAATTAATAGGAGGACATCCAGCATGTAGTAAATTTTGTTTAAATAAAACTAAACGCCCCCTTTTATTTTTTATAACTTTTTTAACACTTATCTCTTCATTATTTCTAATAGGTTCATTTCCCTTTTCATTAAAAATAACTGTATCACCATCACTTTCATTAACAAAATAAATTCCTGTCCATCCTCCACCTTTTTCTATATCAACATGAGGTACATAACAAGATCCTTTATTTTCAATTACTTCTTGAAGATTAAAGTTTGTTTTAATTCTTTGAATATCATATGGAGAATTTAATGCACTTAAAGGTGTACACATTGTTTTTTGAAAATTTGGGTTTTTACTCCACCAAACCCAACCACTATAAACTTCATAACATTCTCCACACATCAAACCAGGTCTACTCTGATTCCAAAATTTATTATCTTTAATTTTTATTTTACCATCTTTAGGAGCATCAAAAGCTAAAGGTCTAGAATCTCCTAAGTCAGATAAATTAGGTTTTTCAAAAACACCCCCATAAGAAGATCTCCACTTAAAAAAAGTATTGACAATAATTTCTTTTTCAATTTTATCTTGCTGTTCTATAGAAAGAAAATCATCAAAGATTAGTATATCATCCATTTTTCTTATAATCAATTATAAATCCTATTGCTACTAAGACGTTTAATCCTATGCTAGCAATTATTTCGTGAATATCCTGGTATGTGCTAATGCTTAAGTGAACATGACCTACTACCCAAAATGGAATAGCCATTTGTTGGCTGTACCAAATTAAAGCGAATGTTAAAAACTTTTTCATATCATAACTCTTTGTTATCCCGACAGGTCTCGAACCTATACTCTTCTGGACCAAAACCAGACGTGTTACCAATTACACCACGGGATATTGTGGAGAATATCGGAGTCGAACCGATGACCTCTTGCGTGCAAGGCAAGCGCTCTAGCCAGCTGAGCTAATCCCCCTCCTTTAGATTGATCGGTTTCGTCTTCGACCATCCCAATAAACCTTTTTGCTATTACCTAGCATACTTAGTTTAGCTACCTTGTGATTAGACGTGTTACGAGCAGTATTCAACTGCTCGTTACCGTTATTTGATTGTTGATTTGTTGTCATTACTATAGTTTATTAATTTATATATTCCTATACGTATTCAGCAAGGACTTTCTCAACATGAGCTTTCGCTACTTCATAATCAACTTCACCACTTTCGTCTTCATATTGGACAGGATCTTTCCTACCCAAAGCAATAAATGCCTCAATTCGCTCAACAGAAGAAGCAGACTTATAATCACTATTCCCACTAGGGTAAGGCTTATAACTAGTATTAGTTCTAGAATAGACTTCATTGAATTCAATTTTTAATATTTCACATAATTTTTCTCCATCTTGTAAAATACCAAACTTATCAGTATC
>JABGVU010000016.1 GCA_018645865.1 Flavobacteriales bacterium | reverse complement strand
CTCCTCCAATTATTTATTAATGTGCAAATACTTTTTGTAAGAATTAGTTTTTCCTCTTTACTCAATGATTTATTTTTGGTTATTTCAAGATACTTTTTCCACCTTAACTGATTGTCTTCTATTACTTGTGTAACATTAATTCTATTTGTGTTTTCCTTTATATTTTTTTGATCTGGATGATATTGAATTTCTATAGCATAGGTTTTTGATTCTTTTGGTTTTAATATGATATTGTTAAGGGTGATAACATATTTATTAGAATCTGTAAGTATATTAAACTTATTATTATTTATTGGTCTTAGGAAAATTTTCTGATTCTTATCCAAAAGTGTAATTAAAAATGTGTCATTATTTATTAAATCCCCAATTTCATCAAATACTTCTCCTTTCCATTGTGGAGTAAAATTCAGATTGTGAGTTCCATTATTTATTATTTTACTAGAAATAATAGCACTTTTATCAGAGTTAAATATTAAGTTACTTATAAGCTCTATATCTTCAAAATGTAATTGGTTTTCTAATTTCCCAGGAAAATACTTTTGTTCAGAATAATTTAGATTTGTTAAGAGTGATTTTCCATTTTTATCAATTAAATCTAATGACGTAAAATTATTTGACGCCCAGATACCATGTTCTAACCCTAAGATGTAAGGGCCTGTAAATTCTGTTTTAGTTTTATCATCAGATAGGGCAAAACCCATCCAACTCCCTAAATCAAAGAAAGCATTTAACCCCTCATCATCTGGAGATGATGGACTGTTTTTTAAATCAAGTACATTTGAAAAAGGATCAATCTCTTTTTTACATGAAACATTAGAAAAGAAGAGCAGTAAAATAAATGGAAGAATTTGTTTATTGAACATCATTCAGCAAAAGTACCCGTTTATTTTTTTTAAACAAAAAACCCACTCATTGAGTGAGTTTCTTTTTAGTGGACCTCTCGGTCCTAATTTCGAACTTTTTTAAGATTCTAATGAGAGAGTAACTGTCTCAATTTGTTCTTCTCTTTGAATAGTGCAATTGATTTCATCACCTGGGTTAAATTGAATAATTAATTCATGTAATTCGCTAGTTGAGTTAACCTTAATACCATTTATTTCTAATATTACATCTAGATCCTTGATTCCCGCAAGCTCTGCTGCACTATTTTCTAATACTTTTGAGATTAGAACTCCTTCAAGCCCGTGTAGCTTTAATTCTTTTTGTACCCGCATATTTATATCAGTAATATGAATTCCAATATATGCTCTACGCACTTCTCCGTATATTTTCAAATCATTTATAATCTTTTCTGCGATATTTGAAGGAATAGCAAAACCATAACCACTAAATGATCCTGTTTTAGATTGGATAGCTGTGTTTATTCCAATTAAATTGCCATTGATATTGACAAGTGCTCCTCCGGAGTTCCCAGAATTAATTGCTGCATCTGTTTGAATAAATGATTCAATACCTCCATCATTAAGGATATTAATCTTTCTAGATTTTGCACTAATGATACCAGCAGTTACAGTAGAATTAAGATTATATGGATTTCCAACGGCCAATACCCATTCCCCAACTCTTAGATTATTTGAGTTGTCAAATTTCAAAAAAGGAAGTTTATTTTCTTCAATTTTGAGTAGCGCTAGATCACTATTAGAATCTTCTCCTAAGATGTTAGCACTATATGTTCTTTTATCATTTAAGACTACTTCTATCTCTTCAGCATTATTAATAACATGTTTATTAGTAATAATATATCCATCTTCTGATATAATAACACCTGAACCGCTTGCAATATTTTCTTTTGGTTGATTGAAAAATCTTTTTCCATAGAAAGGATCATAGTAACCATATCTCTCATTACTAATATATTTAGATTTTATATGAACTACTGCTTGGATAGCGTGTTCTGAAGCTTTTATAAAGTTAGGTCTATTGTTTGCTTCTATTTTGCAATTTCTGTTGTCATTAGAATCAGATGCAAAGGTTTTCTTTGTTAATATATCTTGTAGATAGAATGATAGACATACACCTAATAAGACGTATAATAATATTTTATATTTTTTCATTTTTTTAGATGATTTATACAGTTTTATTATAACCAAATTATATAAAAATTATTGTATGAATATAAAATAAAAACCCACTAAATTTAGTGGGTTTTTATTTGGTGGGCCTCTCGGGCCTTATTTCGAATTTTTTTAGAATTTATTAAGTAAGTTTGTTTTATGAAAAATCTTACCATAACCCTAATTCAATCCAATCTCTTTTGGGAAAATGTGTCTTTAAATTTATCCAATTTTGAAAAAATAATTTCAAGTATTAAAGATACAGATATCATCTTATTACCTGAAATGTTTAATACGGCTTTTTGCCCAAAATCTAATCACTTAGCCGAGAGTATGGACGGTAAAACGATTAGTTGGATGAAAGAGATTTCTAAAACTCGAGATTGTGCTATTGCTGGAACTTTAATGATTATGGAAGGAAAGAATATTTTTAATCGCTTGGTTTGGATTTTAAAAAATGGAACAATTTATACTTACGATAAACATCATTTGTTTTCTTTAATTAAAGAAGAAAAATATATTAGTAAAGGCAAGAAAAGATTAATTGTAGAAGTAGAAGGTTGGAAAATTTGCCCGCTTATTTGTTATGATTTGCGTTTCCCAGTCTTTAGTAGAAATGATGTAGAATATGATATGTTAATCTATTTAGCAAACTGGCCGGTAAAACGAATTGATGCTTGGAATACACTTTTAAAAGCGCGTTCTATTGAAAATCAATGTTATACTATTGGGGTAAATAGAGTAGGAGAAGATGGTAACGAAATTTCATTTAACGGTCATTCTAAAATTTTTGACGCTTTTGGTAAAGAGTTATTTTCGACAACTGAAAATAAGGAAGAGGTATTGCAATTTGAAATCAGCTTAGATGATTTGAAATTAAAAAGAAGACAAATGAATTTTTTGCAAGACAGAGATAATTTTAGCCTACTTTAACTCCCATTCCAATTCCAAATTCCAATTAGAACGAATTGTTATTTCTGAGGGATAATTAATAACTTGTTCTGCTTGAGTTCTTTTTTCCCAATTCCCTGTTGTCCACTTTCCATCTCTATTGCTGTCAATAATGTATTTTATTTGATATTTACCTGGTATAATATCAGTGAGCAGAAAAGGTTGCTCAGTAAAAATAAACTCTCTAATTACTTTGTTATTCTGAAATAATTGGAATATACATTGCTTATTTTCTGCACTAATAATATTAAGATTTCCATATTTTATTTCTTCCTTAACTAAGGAATCAGTTGAGGTACTATCAACCTCAGTTATTGTACTGTCCTTTATTATGCTATCAATTATTATAATAGGGTCAAAGGATAATAATGAAATAAAACTATCTCTTTCTGCATTAACTACAGTATTTAAAAAGGAAATTTCTTCATCTTCATTATAGATGAAATCAAAATCTGTTAAGGATACAATCGTATAGTTTCTATGATTCAAATTCGGGAAATGGAAATCTCCATTTTTATTCGTTTTAGCAATATAATTAGGTTTTTCTTTAAAAATAATACTATCAGCTCTGTTTTCCTCAAAAAGCATAATCCATGCATTTTCAACTGCATTTAAAGTATAAGCATCTTGCAATTGTCCGCTTAAAGTAAGGCTATCAATTTTATCAGAAGTTGAGAAAATAAAATTTAGAATATCTAGAATATTTCCTTCATTATTATCTTTTATACAATTATTTAAAGCAATATTATAGGTCGTATTTTTAGTTAATGTATCCTCAATAATTAACGTTAATATTTTTCCTTTTATTTTTTTTTGAATTCCTTTTTTTGCAGGAGGAGAAATATAAAAATATTCTTCCCATTTATTGAGCTGAATATATTCGTTAAATGTGAAATTAATGCTTGTAATTCCTTCCTTTTCTAATATTGATTTATTTAGCATTTCAGGGGAATCAGTATCTTTCTCTCCTCCTGTTGGAACAACTATATTCGCACAACTACTTAATAGTAGCAGGTAAATAAATATTGAATAAATGGATTTCATTAATGGCAAATATACTCTATTTGACTTAAGGCGAATGCAATGGTTATAATGCTTATCTTCCCTCCATTAGTTTCTAATAATTTTTGGGCACAAGCCTACAGAATTGCGCTTGTAGTTATTACATCATCCACTAGTAAAATAGGGTTGTTTTGTAATTGATTAGTCTGTTTTAAACGAAAACTATTCATCATATTCCCCCAACGTCTAAATCGTTTTTTTTGTTTGAAAATCTGTATTTTCTGTACGAATAAGTAGTTTGTTATTTACTTCAATATTTATTATTTCTTATTCCCTTAATAATATATTTACTTTGGTTATAACCTCTTAGTTTTTCTTTTTTTGTGTAGAGGAACAGGAATAATATAATCCAAATCACAAAAAAATGGACTTTCCTTTATTGCATATCCTATTTGCTTGCCTAAAAATATTCCTGTTTTTTTCCATCTTCATATTTTAACTGATAAATTAACTTTTGAAGATTTCCTTTTTTATGAAATTGATATAATGAAGTTGCATTTTCAATTCTGAACCTTCCTCAAAATATTTGACTTACACTATATTTTTTAAAGCAATTTGTTTTTGGAATTTTGTACAAACAAAATATACATACGGTATCTTCATCTTTTAGTAGGTTTTCCCCACAGACTTCACAAGAATTTGGATAAAATAAGGAAATTAAATCTTCAAAGAATGAGCATATTTTTCCCATTATTGAAAGTTACAAAAATATAAGCAATAAAAACCCCACCTAAAATAGATGGGTTTTAGATATTAGATTTGATTCTTTAACCACACTTACTGTATCCACAGCTAACGCATTTAAGACAGCCTTCTTCATAGACTAATCCTTCATCACCACATTCTCCACACATATGATCACTTATCTTTGTGCCGTCAGCAATAAATGTTTTTAGAGCCCTTACAACTCCACTTTTCCAAGTATTGATATTTTCATCATATAGGTTCATTTTTCCGATTAAGTCCACAACATAATGCAAAGGCATACCATGACGCAATACTCCAGAAATTAATTTCGCATAGTTCCAGAATTCTTTATTAAATGAACGAGATAGACCTCCCATTGTTATTTTATATCCTTCTTTATCTTCATATTGGAAATCATATTGAGTAGAACCGTCCTCTCTTCTGTTTTTTATCACCCAACCGTATTCCACAGAAGCGGGGACATTGAATACATCCTCAGTTTTTCCTGTAAATATTTCGTATGGTCTTCCGTTTAGTAAACCAACAACTGCAATCCATTTTTCTTTATTATTTTGAAAACGAACTACTTTTGCATCTAATCGTTTAGTACGAGAAGGGGCTTTTGTTTCTTTAAATTCAGCATTTTCAAGGACATCATTTTCCCTATTATCATCAGCAACTAATACTCCTGCCCTTGATCCATCTCTATAAACCGTAATTCCTTTTGTCCCCTGTTTCCATGATTCTAAGTAGATATTACTTACTTCATTAAGAGATACATCATTAGGTAAATTAATAGTTGAACTAATAGAGTGGGTTACATATTTTTGCACTACTGCTTGCATTTTAACTCTTTTGTTCCAGTTAATTTCTGGCGCAGTACTTCCAGCATAAGGACTTTTTGTAATGTCAGTTTCTCCCGTTACTTCCATCCAAGTTTTTAAGTTATGGTGATAAACCGTAAATTCTTGCCATTTATCTCCTAAATCATCAATAAAGTCAACTTTTGCCTCTCTATCTTGCTCGTTTATCTTTCTTCTTCTTTTATAGTGCGTCATAAATACAGGTTCAATGCCTGAAGAAGTTTGTGCCAACATACTTAGTGTCCCTGTTGGTGCTACTGTACTAATAGAGATATTTCTTCTACCGAATTTCATCATTCTTTCATACACTTCAGGAAGTTCAACTTCTAACATTTGTACAAACTCTGAAGTGTTTTCAATTTTAGCATCAAAACCAACAAAACTTCCTCTTTCTAGTGACATATCAATAGAACTATCAAACTCTGCTCTACATTTTTCTTTCATTATTTCTTCTACCTTAGCAATAGCATCATCAGAATCGATAGCCATTCCCAGTGCAGCTACCATATCAGCAAGCCCAGTAAATCCTAAGCCTGTTCTTCTTCCTTCTTTTCCCGTTTTAAGCAATAATTCCCAAGTTTCTTTTTCTACTTGCTTTATATTATCTGGTTCATCATCAGCATCTACTTTCCTAAGAATTCTACCAATAGCTTCTGTTTCTAAATCTACTAAATCATCCATTAATCTTTGTCCTTCATAAGTTGATTTATAGAAATCTTCCATTAAGAATTTAGCATCTTTAGTGAAAGGGTTTTCAACAAAGTTGAATAGGTTAATTGCAATTAATCTACAGCTATCTCCTCCTTGCATTGCAATTTCAGAACATGGGTTAGTTGATGTGTTTTTGTATCCAGGATATACGGATGAGGTAGAATACCAATGCTGTCTATCCCAAAATATTAGTCCTGGCTCAGCAGTGTTATGTGCACACTCAATAATAGTATCCCAAAGCTCTTTAGCTTTCACTGTTTTGCTAAATTTAGGTGTTTCAGAATCAATTGGCCATTTGTGTGTGTATTCTGCATTGTTCTCCACAGCTTTCATAAACTCATCAGATAAACGGATTGAGATATTAGCTCCTGTTACTTTTTGTAAATCTTGTTTTATAGTAATGAAATCTTCAACATCAGGATGAGAAATATCCATAGAAAGCATCAAAGCTCCTCTTCTTCCATTTTGCGCTACTTCTCGAGTTGTATTTGAAAAACGATTCATAAAAGAAACGGCTCCAGAAGTATTCCCTGCAGCATTAGAAACTCTTGCCCCTGATGGGCGTAAGTTAGAGATATCAACTCCAACACCACATCTTCTTTTGAATAGTTGCGCTAATTGTTGGTCAGTATAAAACACTCCACCATAAGAATCATGTAATTCAGGGACAACTATACAATTAGACAAAGAAGCTAATTTATAGTGATTCCCTAAAGAACTCATTACACTTCCTTGTGGAATAATATATCCGAATTCTTTAAAGTAATTATAAACCTTCTCTTCTGTTAAGTCTTCTCTTTCTTGCCCATATTTGGATAAGAATCTAGCGCTTCCGTTAAGGTTGTATTTTAATTTGTAATCTGCTTCAATTCTACCAAATTCCTTAGCCATTCTTCTATGCATATCATCTGGATTTTGCTCAACAAATTCACCATCCTTATTTTTCATTGCATACTTGTTCATCCAAGTTGTCCCTGCTAATTCGTCCCCTTCAAAGTAGGCAACTGCAGCTTCTAAAACTTGCTCGTATGCATAAGTTTTTTCTTTTTTTGTTTTTGTTGTAATGTCTTGTGATTTTTGTGTTATTATGGCCATTTAGTTTTCAGATTAAAGCATTTAATTTTTCAGTATTTTTTTATTGAGTACAAGTTTAAAAATATTATTAAAATCCTAACCGTATCTTAAAGTTGGTTCTCAACATCTTTTTCAACAATTAGTTAATAAATTAAAGTTGATAGAATAAGACAATGTCAATTTAAATAATAAAAGGATGTTATATTTTTTATATGTACAAAAAAACTAGAGCAGAATTTCAGCTAAAATACTCTTGAATAAAGTAAATCCATCTTGATTATTTAGTTCTTTGTCAGCTGCTCTTTCAGGGTGTGGCATCATTCCAAAAATATTTCTATCCGCATTACAAATGCCAGCAATATTTAATAAAGACCCATTAGGATTTGCTTGTTCAGTGATATTCCCATTTGCGTCACAGTATTTAAATAAAATCTGGTCATTTTGAATTAAAGATTTCATTGTTTTTTCATCTGCAAAGTATTTTCCTTCGCCATGAGCGATAGGAATTTGTATTGCCTTCTCAGCATATTGATTTGTAACTAAAGTATTTTTTGTTTCAACCTTTAAATAGATGTTTTTGCAAATAAATTTATGGCTATCGTTGTGCAATAGTGCCCCGGGTAATAATCCGCTTTCTGTTAAAATTTGGAATCCATTACAGATTCCCATTACATAACCACCTGCATTTGCAAATCCAATAATTTCTGTCATAATTGGAGAAAATTTAGCAATTGCTCCTGATCTTAGATAATCACCAAAAGAAAAACCTCCAGGTAAAATGATAAAATCACACTCTTGCAAATCAGTATTTTTATGCCAAAGTTTCACTACTTCTTGCTTCATAATATTCTCTAAAACATAAACCATGTCCATGTCGCAATTAGAACCAGGGAAAACAACTACACCAAATTTCATAATATTATTTTTAATTGGGCAAACTTACACATTATAACACAACCGAGCACCTGCAATAGAAGGAAGAAATGATAAAAAGTAAAAATAAAAAATTACCAATTTTCTTATTTTTTGTGTAGGTGAAATAGTTCCCAATAATTACACATAAAGGAGTCATTAAAAAGTACCATGACTTAAGCCCGTCAAAAATAATTAGCAATAGACTAAGGAAAAAATAAAAAAAGATAATCAGAAAAGATTTCCTAGAACTAATACTTTTTTTGTAGAGCCATTGAAAAAGTTCAATAAATGAAAGTAAACTGATAATAAGCAATATACTAAGCCAAATTAGCTTGGATATTTTTAAATCATTGATAGCAGGAAAGCTGATAAGTTGTAGTGTTTCAAAAGTTGGAAAAATAAAGGTTTTATCAAACAGAAAAGTGTAGACAAAGTAGAAAAAATAGGGTGTGGTAATACCTATGCAAGATATAAATAAATTTCTCCAACTTAAGTTTCTGTAATTAATCCCGCTAATCACAATAAGTAGTATAAAGAAAAGTAAGTTTGGAAAAATAAAACTAAAAATAGATACAATAATCCCTGCATTAAAAATCTGAGCAAATGGGCATTCTTTTTGATAAGTTTTCAAAACGGAATTTAGAAAAAAAAGTAAAAAAAAAGATATTATCCATTCTGAAACAATATTTAAAAAAGGAGTGCAAAGCAATAGAAATACAAACCCAAGCACAAGGTTGTCTTTTCGAATAATATTTTTTTCATAGACTAAGTTGTTAATACCAAGTGCATTAAATGCCGGCAGAAACAAGCCAAATAAAAAAACAAAAATAGGAGATACCCATTGATGAGAAAAGACTAGTTCAAACGGGGAATTCAATAAGGGTAAGCAGATGAATAATATGCAAAAAACAATAAAAAATAGAATTATTGTTGGCCTTGGATTTATAAGGTGTTTAAGAAACATTGTATTCTCTAAAAATAGTTAAATTTGCATCAGTAAATTAAAACAAAAATTATGAATAAAATATTTTATGCAATCGGAGATTTTTTTGGTCTAATTTTTAATGGTGTTGAAGCGTTAGGAAATACAATAAACTATTTATACATTATCATCATCTTTGGTTTTTTAGTGATCTGGACTACTAAAATGCTTAAGCATAGAAAAGATGGAGAGGAGCACACTTTATCATAAATCAAAACCAATATCTTTACGAAAGTACTTCCCTTCAAAAGCTATTTTTTCTGCACTATCAAATGATTTTTTAAGTGCATCATTCATATTTTCTCCGAATGAAGTTAGAGCAATAACTCTCCCCCCATTTGTTTTTATCGATTCTCCTTCTTGTTTTGTTCCTGCATGGAATACAATACTATCGCTTACTTTTTCAACTCCTGTAATTTTTTTTCCTTTTTCATAAGTTTTAGGATAACCGCCTGAAACCAACATTACTGTTGTCGCCACTTCTTCCGTTATTTCTAAATCTTCTTCACTAAAAGTTCCATCTCCAATTCCTTTTAAAAGGTTTAGTAAGTCTGATTTTATTCTAGGAATAACAACCTCTGTTTCAGGGTCTCCCATTCGGACATTATATTCGATTACTTTAGGTTCTCCTTTTACATTTATGAGCCCAATAAAGATAAATCCCTTGTATTCAATATTATCTTTCTTTAATCCTTCTACTGTTGGTTTAATAATTTCTCGTTCTATTTTTTCAATATAGAATCTATCAGCAAATGGCACAGGTGAAATAGCCCCCATACCTCCAGTATTTAATCCAGTATCCCCTTCCCCAATACGTTTATAATCTTTTGCTGAAGGGAGAATTTTATATGAGTCACCATCTGTTAAAATGAATACTGAAAGTTCAATGCCATCTAAGAATTCTTCAATAACTACTGTTGATGATGCAACTCCAAATTTTGCATCAGCTACCATAGTTTTTAATTCATCTTTTGCTTCCTGTAAATCATTCAGAAGTAGCACTCCTTTGCCTGCAGCCAAACCATCTGCTTTTAACACATAAGGAGCCTCAAGGCTCTCCAAAAATGTATATCCTTCTGCTAAATTATTTTTGGTAAAAGTCTGGTATTTTGCCGTAGGGATATTATGTCTGAACATAAATTCTTTTGCAAACTGCTTACTTCCTTCTAATTGCGCTCCTTCTTTTGAGGGACCGATTAAAGAGACATCTTTTAATTGTTCATTTTCTTTAAAGAAATTATAGATACCATTTACTAATGGATCTTCAGGCCCTACTAAAACAAGCTCAATATTTTCAGTAAGTACGAATTTCTTTATGCTTTCAAAATCATTTATCTCAATATTAATATTGGTTCCCACTTCAGCTGTACCTGCATTTCCTGGTGCAATAAATAATTTATTACATGAACTGCTTTTTGCAATTTTCCATGCAAATGCATGTTCTCTTCCTCCACTTCCTAGTATTAATATGTTCATTCTATAATTTTATTCGCTATCCATAGCTATTAGGATTTCCTCAGTCAATTCCATGTTATGAAATACTTGTTGAACATCATCATTTTCTTCTAACAAATCCAGTAATTTTAATACTTTTTCTGCTTGCACTGCACTTATAGTCTTAAAATTATTTGGAATTCTTTGCAGTTCAGAGTTCATGATTTCAATACCAATTTCCTCTAATTTCATTTGCATATTGTTAAAGTCAGTATACTCACAATAAATAGTTATTGCTTCCTCATCAATTTCTAATTCTTCCAAACCACCATCTATAAGCTCCATTTCTAACTCCTCTACATCCATGTTTATATTTTCAGGATTAAGAGTAAAAACACCTTTTCTGTCAAAGATAAACTCCAATGAGCCATTTGTCCCCATAGCACCATCACACTTGCTAAAGCAAGAACGAACATCTGCTACTGTACGGTTATTGTTATTGCTAGCGCAATCAACAAAAACAGCAACACCATTAACAGCATATCCTTCCAATGACATTTCTTCATAATTGGCAGTATCTTTACTGCTAGCTTTTTTGATGGCACGTAATACATTGTCCTTTGGCATATTAGCTGCCTTAGCATTTTGCATTATTTGTCTTAGCCTAGAATTTGTGTCAGGCTCAGGTCCTCCATCTTTTACGGCCATAACAATATCCTTCCCTATTCTAGTAAAAGTCTTGGCCATTTTAGACCATCTTTTCATTTTTCTAGCTTTCCTGAACTCAAATGCTCTTCCCATAATTTATTGTTTAATCATTTAGTTTTAATACAGCCATAAAAGCATTTTGAGGAATTTCAACATTGCCTACTTGTCGCATTCTTTTTTTCCCTTTTTTCTGTTTTTCTAACAGTTTTCTTTTTCTTGAAATATCCCCACCATAACATTTTGCAGTTACATCTTTTCTTAATGCTTTTACTGTTTCTCTAGATATAATTTTAGAACCAATTGCTGACTGAATGGCTATATCAAATTGTTGTCTTGGGATTAATTCTTTTAGTTTAGAACATAATTTTTTTCCTAAAGTATAAGAATTGGTTTTATGTACTAGGGCTGAAAGCGCATCAACAGGGTCACCATTTAATAGAATATCAAGTTTTGCCAATACGGAAGTACGGTATTCAATAGGGTAATAATCAAATGAAGCATATCCTTTGGAAACTGATTTTAATTTATCGTAAAAGTCAAATACAATTTCTCCAAGTGGTATTTCAAAAGTTAGTTCAGCTCTGTCTGTTGTTAAATAAACTTGGTTAGTTAGCTCTCCTCTTTTTGCAATACAGAGTGTCATCACAGGACCGATAAAATCAGCTTTTGTAATAATTTGTGCTCGTATAAAAGGTTCCTCAACACTTTCTAAAATACTTGGGTCAGGATAATCAGAAGGATTATGAATTTCTAGCTTTTTACCGGCCCTTGTGTATGCAAAATAAGATACGTTAGGGACGGTATTAATCACTGTCATATTAAATTCACGCTCTAATCTTTCTTGAATAATTTCCATGTGAAGCATCCCTAAGAACCCACATCTAAAACCAAATCCTAGTGCAACTGATGATTCAGGAGTATAAGCTAAAGAGGCATCATTCAGTTGTAATTTATCCATTGAATTTCTTAACTCTTCAAAGTCCTCAGTATCTACAGGGTAAATTCCTGCAAATACCATAGGTTTTACTTCTTCAAATCCTTTTATGGCCTCAGTTGCAGGGTTTTCAGCAGTTGTAATTGTATCTCCTACTTTTACTTCTTTTGCATTTTTTATTCCAGATATAATATAACCCACTTCACCCGCATGCATTGATTTTTTTGGAAATTGTTTAAATCTTAAAGCTCCAATTTCATCCGCATGATATTCCATATCAGTTGCCATAAATTTTACTTTTTGCCCTTCTTTTATTTCACCATTAATGATTTTAAAATATGCTTCAATACCCCTAAAAGTATTGTAAACAGAATCAAAAATCATAGCCTGCAAAGGAACATTTATATCTCCCTTAGGTTGAGGTACTCTGTCTACAATAGCAGCTAATATTTCCTCAATTCCATCTCCAGTTTTAGCACTGGCAGGAATAATATCTTTATCCTCACAATCAATCAAATCAATAATTTGATCTTTCACTACTTCTGGGTCGGCAGATGGTAAATCAACCTTATTCAACACAGGAATAATCTCTAAATCATGCTCTAAAGCCAAATAAAGATTGGAAATAGTTTGTGCTTGAATTCCTTGTGCGGCATCAACAATTAATAAGGCGCCTTCACAAGCAGCAATGGAACGAGAGACTTCATATGAGAAATCAACATGCCCCGGAGTGTCAATTAAATTCAGAATATAATTTTCACCTTTGTAAGTGTATTCCATTTGTATTGCGTGACTTTTAATTGTAATTCCTCTTTCTTTTTCAAGGGCCATACTATCCAGTAATTGCGCTTCAGCCTCTCTTTCGGTAACAGATCCAGTAAACTCTAAAAGTCGATCGGCCAAAGTTGATTTACCATGGTCAATATGTGCAATAATGCAAAAATTTCTAATTTTCTTCATAAAGAGCGAAAATACATCTTTTCACTTAAATACAAGCATGTATTTTTAAGCAGATATTATAGTATATTTGTAAAACAAAAACAGATATATATGAATAAAGTTACAATCAATAAAAGAAGGCATTTCTTTAAAGCAGTCACGTGGAATTTGTTAGCTATGACAATAACATTTTTTATATTGACATATTTACCACCTTATTTCGGTTTTGAACCTCTTGATAAAAGTTCAGTAGGTTGGTTAGTTGCTCTTGATAGAGTTGCAAAATTGATATTTTATTATTTTCATGAAAGAATATGGTTTGCGTCAAATTGGGGTATTATTAAGCTTAAAGTTTAGTTAGGATTATCTTCAGTTTTTATTGTATAGTGAATTTTTTGAATATTATTTTTTAATAATTCCTCTTCTATTTCTTCATCAATTTCCCACTGATATTTTTTAGGTTTTGGGCCTTCATTTTTGTAAAAGATAGCTACTAAAATTCCAGCTATAAAACCAGCTAAATGACCTTCCCAAGAAATGGGTTCTTTTGTCGGTAGTAATCCCCAAATCATAGAGCCGTAGAGGAAAATCACTAACATAGAAACAGCTGTTAATCTTGGGTTTTCACGAATGATTCCACTTACTAACAAGAAAGAGGCTAAGGCATAAATAAGTCCACTAGCCCCAATGTGAAATGATGGGCGGCCAATAACCCAAAGCCAGAAGCCTGCAATAAAATAAAGCCAAACAAAAAGTTGTGTTGCAATTTTACGATAAATAGTAAACAACATTCCACCAAGAATAAGAATTGGGTAGCTATTGTTTATCAAATGGGTAAAGTCTTTATGGATAAAGGGAGAAAATAATATGCCTTTTAATCCATCAATTGTTTGAGGAAAAACACCATAACGAACAAAGCTAAGTTGGAAATTCACTTCAATAATTTTTACTAACCACATCAGTAGTAAAAACAGGAAAGGAATAAATAATGTGGATAGAATTTTCTTTTTCTCTGTTGTATTCATAAGCTTAAAATTAACGCAATAAAAGTAATAAATTACAAATTGATTCAACTATAAAATTGTATTTTTGAGAATATGAAAGCTGAAAAAAAACTTTTTCTTTTAGATGCATTTGCCTTAATATATAGAGCTTATTTTGCATTTGCTAAAAACCCAAGAATAAATTCTAAAGGGCTTGATACCTCTGCTATTTTTGGTTTTGTAAACACCTTAAATGAAGTTATTACAAAGGAGAATCCAACACATATAGCGGTTGTTTTTGACACTAAAAAACCTACAGAACGACATATTGAATTTCCCGAATATAAAGCTCATAGAGAAGCAATGCCTGATGGCTTGCGTGATGCCCTTCCGTATATTGACATATTACTTGAGGCTTACAACATACCTAAGTTATTTATGGATGGTTTTGAGGCAGATGATGTAATTGGTACATTGGCAAAAAAAGCAGAACAAGAAGGCTTTCAAACCTTCATGATGACTTCCGATAAGGATTTTGCTCAGTTGGTTTCAGATAATATATTTATTTATCGACCAGGTAATAAATGGCAGCCTACAACAATTTGGGGAATTCCTGAAGTATTGGAAAGGTTTGATATTCAAAGGGTGGATCAGGTGATTGATTATTTAGGAATGATGGGAGATTCGGCTGATAATATACCAGGAATCCCTGGAATAGGTAAAAAGACAGCTCAGAAATTTCTTAAACAATACGATTCAATGGAGGGGCTTTTCGCGAATTCACATGAGTTAAAAGGGAAAATGAAAGAGAATGTTGAGGCGTCAGAGGAAATAGGTCTACTTTGTAAAAAGTTGGTTACAATTATTACAGATGTCCCTATTCATTTTGATGCTGAGGATATGCTTTTGGTTACTAAAGATGAACAAAAAATCACAGATTTATTTGAAGAATTAGAATTCAGAAATTTGTTGCAAAGAATATTAGGAACTTCTTCAACTCAAAAGCAAGTGGTAGAACCCCCTGCCCTAAAAACAGAAATAAAAGTAAATCATAGTAGTCAGTTTGATTTGTTTGCTCAACAAGTAGAGGTTGTTCAAAAAGAAACCGCAATAAGTAATTATGAATTGATTACTGAGGAAACTAAATTAATTAGTTTAGTAAATACTATTACTGAGTCAGGCAGATTTGCTTTCCAATTGATTACAGACACTAAGGATGCTTTGATAACTAAAATAGTTGGAATTAGTTTTGTTTGTAATAAAAGTGAAGGTTTTTACATTCCATTCTCATTAAAAAATTTGGCTATATTTAAAGTCATTTTTGAAAATAAAAATATTGAAAAGGTGGGGTTTGATTTAAAGTTTGCAATCAAAGTACTTTCCATTGAAGGAATAGTAATTGCGGGGAACTTGTTTGATGTGGAAGTGGCGCATTATCTGCTTCACCCTGATATGAGGCATAGCCTTGATTTAGTTGCTGAAAATTATTTAGGTGAAAGGATACTTGATGAGGAGGATTTAATAGGAAAAGGAAAAACAAAATTAGAGTTTTCTTCATTAGATAAGCATGTAATTACTGATTTTGCAGCCGAGAAGTCTTACGTAATTTTTAAGCTGGCTGCTATTTTCGAAAAAGAAATGAAGGAAGTTGGTGTTTGGAATTTATTCACCACTATTGAAATGCCGCTAACTGTTGTTTTGGCAAAAATAGAGATTGAGGGAATTGCTCTGGATGTAGATATGTTAGTGAAGTATAGTAAAAAACTTAATGAAGAATTAATAACACAGACTGTTTTAATACATGAGTTAGCAGAGCAGAAATTTAATATTGCTTCACCAAAACAGCTGGGCGAAATTTTGTTTGAAAAAATTATACTGACTAAAAAACCTAAAAAAACAAAATCTGGGCAGTATTCTACTTCTGAAGAAACTTTACTTAAATTGAAAGATGAGCACCCTATTATTGATGCAATTTTAACATTTAGAGCGATTAAGAAATTAGTTTCAACCTATGTTGATGCTTTGCCTTTATTAGTAAATAAGGATACGAATAGAATACATACTACTTTTAATCAGTCAGTTGCTGCAACAGGCCGTTTGTCGTCTGTAAATCCTAATTTGCAAAATATTCCAATACGAACCAAAAGAGGAATGAAAGTGCGTGAAGCTTTTATTCCTAGAGATGAAAATTATACTTTAATGGCAGCTGATTATTCTCAGATTGAACTGAGAATAATGGCCTCTTTAAGTAAGGATCAGGGAATGCTTACCGCTTTTAATAATGGTGTAGATATTCATTCTGCTACAGCAGCTAAGGTATATAAAATCCCTGTGGAAGAAGTGGATAGGACTATGCGTTCACATGCTAAGTCCGTTAATTTTGGAATTATTTATGGGATTTCGGCTTTTGGATTATCACAAAATATAGGTGTTTCTCGAACAGAGGCTAGAGAGATAATTGATAACTATTTTAAAGAATTTCCTAAAGTAAAGGAGTACATGGATGGGTTAATTGCGCAAGCAAGAGAAAAGGAATATGTGGAAACTGTAATGGGAAGAAGAAGATACTTAACAGAGATTAATTCTAAAAATGCAGTAATGCGTGCAGGAGCAGAACGCAATGCAATTAATGCGCCTATACAAGGTTCGGCTGCTGATATTGTAAAAAAAGCAATGATAGATGTACAGGCAGAAATGGACAAGAGAGGAATGCAATCAAAAATGTTATTACAAGTACACGATGAACTGGTTTTTGATATGCACAAAAGAGAATCAGAAGAGTTAAAAATACTTGTAAAAGAAAGAATGGAGAAAGCGATTACGCTTAAAGTTCCTTTAACAGTGGATATTGGTGAAGGAATAAATTGGCTTGAAGCTCATTAAACTACTCAGCTTTCTTTCTAATAAATAGCAAGTACAATACAATAAAAGCAATAACTCCAATAAATGATGGTCCTGCAGCCTGAATATTTCCAACAGGATCCCATCCCATTATTTTTTCATCAATTAATAATTGTACAATAACTCCTAAACATAAAAACTGAATCCCTATAGATATTGCTGAGGTTAATAGTTTTTTAAGATCCGAAAATAAATCACCCATTTATTTTTAATTTAATTATTATGTTGGTAAATATATAAAATAAAATAGCCCTACAATTTGTAGGGCTATTTTATTATAATACATCTAGGATTATTTTACTTAGCCGTTAATAGGTTCCATAAAACACATAGACCAACTAATCCTGCAAATCCTGCACCTCCAAGACCGTTAATAACCGCCATTACATTGTCAATAACAGAAATCCCCATCATAGCCCCTCCTCCGAAAAGGATTTCTACTGCTACTCCAAGACCTAAAACTGTCATGATTAAACCTGATAGCCCCTTAAAGAAGCCGTTCATGTACTTAAATACTTTGTTTTGAATGATTTGCTATTTCTTCTTTTAAAATAACCTTTTTCGGTAATTTGTATTTTTAATAATTACGTTAACTTTTAACAGGTTGATTTATAATTATTTAGGTTGGTTTTGGATGAGTATTAATTGTTAGCGTACCTATGGTTTTAAACATAAACTTGTTAAGAATTACAATGCAATATAACTATTTGATAATCAGTAGTTAAAGGGTAAAATGATAGTAAAAATAGTAGAATTGAACTATTTTAAATTAACATCACGAATTGAGAGTATATTTTTGGTGAATTCGTTAGAATTTCGTATAATATAATAGAGCTTTTGAGCGGCAATAGTGGTTGTTTCTAGCTCGTTATTGCTGTGATAGGCTGTAAATGTGCTTAATAATGGAAATAAATACTCGTCAGTCCCCCGTATAGTTTTCTGCATATTAGTGTCCACTATGCCTGGGTGAACGGAGAATATTCTTAATTTCTCATGATTTTCTTCAGATATAACCTGGGTAAGCATATCTAGTGCTGATTTAGTCGCGCAATAAGTGCTCCAAGAAGGAATAGGGCTGTTAGCCGCTCCAGAGCCTATATTAATGAGTAGTTTTTCCTGTTCAGAATAAATAGTAATAAATTTTCGACATAGTATAGTAGGACTTACTAAGTTAAGATTATACTCATTTATGATATCGCCAGTTCTTTTTTTATCAAAAGGAACAATGCTCCCTATAGTAGCTGCATTATTTATGAATAGCACATTATCCGAATTAATAGTAGGTAAGGCTAAATCATTAACTTGTGAAAGATCGCTTAAGTCAATAGGTATAAAGATAAAATTAGGATGGTTAATTTTATTTGTTCGGGAATATCCGAAAACGAAATAACCTTCTTTTAATAAAAGTTCAGCTGTAGCTTTACCGATACCACCACCCGTACCTGTTATGAGTGCAGTTTTCTGCACTTGATTCGCATCTATATTTTTGATTCCAACTTTCAAATTTCTTATTTAAGATTTATCTTAGCAAATGTATTAAAAGTTGTAGTAATTAATTTTACTTTTGCTAAAAATAATCCCTTTTGAGTAAGACTACCTTAGCCCATATTTCTTTGTTTTTAGCGAACTTGATTTATGCCATTAATTACACTTTTGCAAAAGATGTAATGCCTGATTTTATACAGCCATCAGGGTTTATATTATTAAGAGTAACGGGAGCCATTACTTTGTTTTCGCTTATATACTTTTTGTTTGTAAAAGAAAAGGTGGATAAGAAAGATATCATTCGGTTGGCAATATGTGGAATTTTTGGTGTAGCCATTAATCAGCTATTTTTTTTTGAAGGTTTAAATATCACCACCCCAATTAATGCTGCAATTATTATGACTTCTAATCCTATTCTGGTACTAATAATGTCAGCTGTTATTTTGCATGAAAAGCTAAATCTCAGAAAAGGTGTTGGGATAGTATTAGGATTAATAGGAGCTTCCGCACTAATACTCAATGGAGGTAGTTTGAGCACGAATACTGGCTTTACGCTAGGGAATGCTTTTGTATTTATTAATGCAATAAGTTATGGTTTGTACTTGGTATTAGTAAAACCTTTAATGCAAATATACCATCCAATTACCGTTATGTTTTATGTGTTTGGTTTTGGGTTTTTGTATGTATTTCCTTTTGGGTATAGCGAATTATTGGCTGTAGAATGGACAAATCTCCCTCCAAAAATAATGTGGGAAGTTGCCTTTGTAGTAGTGTGTACTACTGTTATTGCTTATCTGCTAAATTCTTCTGCTTTAAAACAACTTAACCCTTCAACTGTAAGTATTTATATTTATACACAACCTGTACTGGCTACTCTTTTTGCGATATTTAGAAATGCCGACACCGTAGATGAGATGAAAATTATTTCTGCAAGTATTATTTTTCTGGGGGTGTACTTAGTAAGTGTTAGTCCCCTTAAAGAACAGAAAGAATAAACTTTCTTAAATTTGCAAAAAATATTTTCTGATGATTCAATCAATGACTGGCTATGGAAAAGCCGAACTAAACCTAACAAATGCTAAATTTACTATTGAAGTAAGATCGCTTAATTCAAAACAAATAGACGCTAATGTTAAGATGTCTTCTATTTATAGAGATAAAGAAATAGAACTAAGAAAATTACTTTTTGAAAAATTACAAAGAGGTAAAATTGAATTATCTATTTGGAGAGAATCATCAGAGTCAAGTGCCAAATACACCTTAAATACGGATTTAATAAAGAAATATCATCAACAAATATTACAACTAAAAAAGGATTTGAGATTAACATGGAACATGTGGACTTTTACTCCTTTTCAGGCTAAATCAACAGATATAATACCCACTTTATTAAAAATGCCAGATGTTATGGTGAAAAGAGGGGAAAAAGTAGATAATAACGAGTGGGAAGAAATAGCAAAAGGAATAGATATTGCCATTGGCAATATATTGCAATTCCGATTGGATGAAGGTGAAAAATTAGAGGCAGATGTTACTGCAAGAATTAATAAACTATCTACTTTATTGGTTGATATTGAACCTCTTGCAAAAACAAGAATTGAAAAAGTAAAGAAAAGTTTAGCAGATAAATTAGCTGAGATTGATACTAAGAATATTGATGAAAATAGATTTGAGCAGGAGCTAATCTACTATTTAGAAAAACAAGATATTACTGAAGAGCAGGTGCGCTTAGATATTCATCTTTCGTATTTTATTGAGACTATGAAAGCAGACGCTCCTAATGGGAAAAAGTTGGGCTTTATAGGTCAAGAAATTGGTAGAGAAATAAATACTATTGGCTCTAAATCATCAGATGCAGAGATGCAAAAAATTGTTGTACAGATGAAAGACGAACTAGAAAAGATTAAGGAGCAATTATTAAATATTTTGTAAGTGGGAAAACTCATTGTTATATCAGCTCCATCGGGGGCAGGAAAAACTTCTATTATTCATCAGTTATTGAATGATATACCTGAACTTTCTTTTTCCGTTTCGGCATCTAGCCGTGAAAGGAGGGAGAATGAATTGCATGGAAAAGATTATTATTTTTTAGGTATAGACGGATTTCGTAAAAAAATAAAGGAAGATGCTTTTCTAGAATGGGAGCAGGTGTATAAAAATCAGTATTATGGAACCTTAAAATCAGAAATTGAAATAATTTGGAGTGATGATAAAACTGTGATTGTTGATGTTGATGTTGTAGGAGGATTGAATATAAAACAACAATATTCTAAAGAATGCTTGTCTATTTTTATTATGCCACCATCATTAGAAGTCTTAGCGGAAAGGTTAATTGACAGAGGGTCAGAATCGGATGAAAGCCTTAAAAAAAGATTAGATAAGGCGAAGGAAGAGATGTCAAAAAATAAGCAGTTTGACACTGTAATATTAAATGATGATTTTGAAATCGCCTATGAACAGACAAAAGAAGTCATTACTAATTTTATAAACGTATAAGCATGAAAATAGGTTTGTTTTTTGGAAGTTTTAACCCCATGCATGTAGGACATAAAATTATTGCATCTTATATGACAGAATTTTCTGATTTGGAAAAAGTATTATTTGTAGTGTCCCCTCAAAATCCTTTGAAACAAAAAAAGACTTTGCTGGATCAATTTCATAGATTACAAATTATAAGAGCAGAGGCGGAAGACAATCCTAAATTAGCAGTTTCGGATATTGAATTTAGCATGCCACAGCCTTCTTATACCATTGATACCTTGGTGCGTTTGAAAGAAGAGTATCCAGAAAATGAGTATGCGCTTATTATGGGAGCTGATAATTTACAGAATTTTCATAAGTGGAAAAATTACGAGCAGATTTTCGAAGGTTATTCTATATATGTTTACCCAAGGCCAGGTATTAAAATAAATAGAACTCACCAAAATATCCATATTGTTGATGACGTTCCTCAAATGGAAATTTCGGCTTCTTTTATCCGAAATTCTATTAAACAAGGAAAAGATGTTTCCTACTTAATGCCAGAAAAAGCATGGAAATATATTGATGAAATGAATTTTTATAAAAAATAAATGAATGATTTCAGATTTCACATATTAGTTTTTTGTAGTGTAATATTTTTTTCATGTAGTGTTTTGTTAAAAATAAGTGCTGAAGCAGAAAAAATTACAAAAGAAAGCCGAATACAAATAATTGCAGAAAATTCTGATGAAAACACTTATACAGGATGGTGGGTATATGGGGAAGGACAACATATTTTTAAGGATGAAGCAACTCTTGAAGAATTTGATTTAATATTCCCAAATGAAAATATGGAAGAACTAGTAGCGCTTTATCTATCTGTTTGTGAAATGGAATATTTCCCTCTGGAGTGTATTATCCAAGGAAATTTACAAAATAAAACCTTAGAAGTTGTTGATTTTGAAATTACCTATATTCAGGGTTGTGGGGAATAATTTCTTTTATTCATCCTCTTTATAACTATATCTTAACTTTGCAAAAAAATCCTAACTAGGGACTATAATATGAAATTTGAAGATTTAAACTTAAACCATAGCTTACTAAAAGCTGTTAAAGACCAAAATTATATTCACCCAACAGCTATTCAGCAACAAGCAATTCCTTTAGTATTAAAGAAGCATGATATACTAGCAAGCGCTCAAACTGGAACAGGTAAAACAGCTGCTTTTGCATTGCCTATTTTACATCATTTGATAAATGAAAAAAAAGATAATAGTAAAATAAAAATAAGAGCTTTAGTAGTCACACCCACTAGAGAACTTGCCATTCAGATTGGGGAAAGTTTTACGAACTATTCAAAGTATAATGCTATAAAGAATACGGTAATTTTTGGAGGAGTGAAACAAGTGACTCAATCCTCTGCGCTTAATAATGGTGTTGATGTGTTAGTAGCAACTCCAGGTAGATTATTGGATCTTATGGGGCAAGGATTTATTTCTTTAAAAGATATTGGTTATTTTGTATTGGATGAAGCGGATAGAATGTTGGATATGGGTTTTATTCATGACATAAAAAAGCTGTTAGAAAAACTACCTGAAAATCGACAATCTTTATTTTTCTCTGCAACTATGCCTAAAAATATTGTAGGGCTTTCATCTCAAATATTGAAATTTCCAAAAAGGATATCTGTCAGTCCTGTATCTTCAACTGCCGAGACTATTCAGCAGTTTATTTACTATACAAATAAGAAAGATAAAAAAAAATTACTATTGCATATATTAAAAGATAAGGACATCAATCAATTATTATTGTTTTCAAGAACCAAGCATGGTGCCGATAGAATAGTTCGTGATTTAAAAAAGAATAATATTGAGGCTGCAGCAATTCATGGAGATAAAGCACAGAGCCAAAGACAAAAAGCATTACAGTCTTTTAAAGATTCCAAAATACGAGTTTTGGTAGCTACCGATATTGCTGCAAGGGGAATTGATATTGATAAACTAAGTTATGTACTTAATTATGATATCCCTAATGAGTCAGAAACCTATGTGCATAGGATTGGTAGATGTGGTAGAGCAGGTGAAAAAGGTGTTTCAATTTCAATTTGTGAGCCAGAGGAAAATGTATATGCTCGTGATATTGAGAAATTAATCAAGCAGAAAATTACAGAAGTTAAAGGGCATCCTTTTCCGCAAACGGATAAGCCTATGAATGCTAAGGAAAAAAAGGAATTTGAAAAGGAAAAAAACAGAAAGAAACAAGAGTTTTTTGCCAACAGGAATAAAAATAGAAATGTTGGACAAGCAAAACATAGAAACAATAGGAGGTAGGTAATAAAAGACAAGTATAAAAACTCCAACAATGACTGATAACATTAACATTGGTAATTCTCAAGATAATAATCTATTACACGGAATAAGATTAATCGACATCCTTGAGTTTCTTGTGGAAGAATATGGATGGGAAAAACTAGGATATGAAATAAACATCAATTGCTTTACTAATAATCCCTCTATTAATTCCAGTCTTAAGTTTTTAAGAAAAACCCAATAGGCCAGATAAAGTAGAGAGATTTTACATGAAAACGATTAAGGAGTAGTTTAAGCCACCAACCTCTTATAAATTAGTCCCATTCCTAATAATAGTAGTAATGGTATTGAAATTAAATATCTATATGAGGATAGGAATGCCGGTAAAGAAATTAATATTACCAATGGTAATAGTCTTATTGCCCACCATTTTCTTTTTTTCCATGCACGCCACACTGTTCTGAGTAACAAGAAAAAACCACCTATTACAATGATAGCATTAAGTATTTAGATTAATACCATCCATGATGATTATTCTTTCTCTTCATCAATGACAAGATTTCCAGCAGTTAATACAGTGTTATCTTCCGTAATTAGAAATGAAGCATAACTTACATTTGCAAGTGTTATTAATGTAATAAAAATGAGTAATAGTTTTTTCATGTAAAAACTAATACTCATGATAAATAACCTCCAACAAAGTCTGCCCTACTGCATTTAAGGTGCTTTTGTCAATATTATCCATATCATCTTTATGGGTATGCCAATGCTGGTTAAAGTTGCTTTCTGTTGCAGGATCGTACTCAATAATATCAATAGTTGGTATGCCTGTAATTGTATTTACATAATAATGATCATCTAATATCTGATTTGCATTTTCAAATACAAAATGATTACCAAAGCCCAATCGACTTGCCTTGCGCCACACTTTCTGTAAGATGTTTGATCCATAATAAAAGGAAATCTGCTCGTGCCTGAATGTAGCATCCTTTGCTCCTACCATATCTAACAGAATTCCATATCGGGCAAAATAATTTTGTTTATGCGGATTATTACTCCAGTATTGGGACCCTAAACACCAAGAATTCTGCATAACTGGAAACCCGGAATTTTCAGGTTGACCATAATCTTCTGCATCAAAAAGAATAATATCCACTCCTATTGTAGGATTTATAATACTGAATTGTCTTGCCATTTCTATTAAAACTCCAACTCCGCTTCCTCCATCATTTGCTCCAAGTATTGGCTTATTTTGGTTTTCAGTATCATGGTCGGCAATGTGCCTGCTATCCCAATGCGCAAAAAGAACTACTCTATTATTTTTTTCAGGAGAAAAGCTAGCTATGATATTTTTTAGAGTATGATTCTTACCATCATAGGTAGTGATTTGAGCTTCTTGTACGATTACAGTTGGGGTGTAGGTTTTGAATTTTTTTTCTAACCAAATTGCACAATTTTCCCATCCTTTGCTTGATATTACTCTAGGACCAAAACTAACTTGTTTTGCTACAAAGTCATAAGCAGAATCTGCATTAAAAGTTGGAACTTCAATTTTTACTTTTGGTTTTGAAACGGGTTTAGTTTTCTGCTGAGGTTCGGTGGAACATCCAATAATTAATAAAATAGATATCATTAGTAAGCTTCTATATGATATATTTTTTATTTTCTGTGTATTCATCTTTTTCTAACAACTACTAACTATTTTACCTCCCAGCTACTACCTTCTCTTCCATCTTTTATTTGGACTCCAACCTTATCTAACTCATTTCTAATTAAGTCTGCAGTATCAAAATCTCCAGATTTTTTAGCATTCCCTCTTAGTTGCAATACCAATTCCATTATATTATTCGTTAGGTCGTTTCCATTACTTTCTTTATGAGAGATAAATCCTAAAATATCAGTAACAAAGATATTGAATATTGTTTTTAGTTGTTCTAAATCAGAAATGTTTAAACTTTCTTTTCCACTTTTTAAAGAATTAATAATTCTAACGCCATCAAACAAATGAGCAATTAAAATTGGTGTATTGAAATCATCACTCATTGCTGCATAGCACTTTTCCTCCAAGGCGTTTACATCGTAAGTTGAGATGTCAGCAGCAGAAATTTGCTCTAAAGTTTCTATAGCATTCATTAGCTTTAGAAACCCTTTTTCGGCTGATAATAGAGCAGAATCCGATAAATCTAGAATGCTTGAATAATGGGCTTGCATCATAAAAAATCGACTTACACTAGGAGAATATGTTTTGGATAATAAAGGGTTTGTGCCGGTATAAATTTCACTAGGGAGTATGGAATTTCCAGTTGACTTAGACATTTTTTTTCCGTTAAGATTTAGCATATTAGTATGCATCCAATAGTTTACAGGAGTTTTATGATTACAAACCTGTGCTTGTGCAATTTCACACTCGTGATGCGGAAATTTTAAATCCATTCCTCCGCCATGAATATCAAACTGGCTACCAAGATACTTAGTACTCATCACAGTACATTCTAAATGCCAACCCGGAAAACCAACTGACCAAGGGGAATTCCATCTTTGGATATGATTTTCTTCCGCTTTTTTCCAGAGCGCAAAATCTTGTGGATTTTTTTTATCTGATTGCCCGTCAAGTTCTCGAGTATTTTCTATTCCATATTCAATAACTTGCTTAGATAGTATTCCGTAATTTTCAGTTTCATTGTATTTTAACACATCAAAATAAACTGAGCCATTAACAACATAAGCTATTCCACTTTCAAGTATAGTTTGGATGGCTTCAATCTGCTCCACAATATGCCCTGTAGCAGTAGGCTCAATGCTTGGTGGTAAAAGGTTGTATTGCTTTAATACTTCATGAAAATCAACTGTATATTTCTGAACAACTTCCATTGGCTCTAGTTGCTCTAACCTTGCTTTGGTTGTAATTTTATCTTCAGTATTATGATCAGTTAGATGTCCTGCATCTGTAATGTTTCTTACATACCTTACCTTATACCCTAAATGCAATAGGTAGCGATATATCATATCAAAACTAATAAAGGTACGAACATTTCCTAGGTGTATATTGTCATATACAGTAGGGCCACAAACATACATCCCTATAAATCCTTCAGTTATAGGTTTAAAAACCTCTTTTTCAGCTTTTAGTGTATTGTATATTTTTAGTTCTCTCATGGATTAGTTGTTAGTTGCTAGTTATTGGGAGAAATTGCCAAATCATCAAATTAGCATATTGTTTTCTTATATTGTTCTTTCAAGTTTTTTATCATATTAGAAGTTATTTCCTCTAAATCATATTTCAATTCCCAACCCCAATCTTTTTGTGCATAACTATCATCAATAGATGATGGCCAGGAATCGGCAATTGCTTGTCTGAAATCAGGATTGTAAGTGATTTTAAAATCAGGAATATGTTTTTTAACTTCTTCTGCAATCTGTTTTGGCGTAAAACTTAATCCTGCCAAATTGTAAGAAGAACGGATTTTTACTTGTTCGGCAGGCGCTTCCATTAGCTCAATGGTTGCACGAATTGCATCTGACATATACATCATTGGCAATCTTGTATTTTCAGATAAGAAACTTTCGTATCTCTCATGTTGAATAGCTTTATGAAAAATATCCACTGCATAGTCGGTAGTTCCTCCGCCTGGAACTGCTTTCCATCCAATAAGCCCCGGATAACGGATACTTCTTACATCAACACCAAATTTATTGAAATAATATTCATTCCATCTTTCACCTGCTTGTTTGGTAATTCCGTAAACTGTATTGGGTTCCATTATTGTATATTGTGGCGTATCTTCCATTGGACTTGTCGGGCCGAAAACTGCAATAGATGAAGGCCAAAAAATCTTTTTAATGAGTCCGTCTTTTGCTAAATCTAATACATGAGAGTGAGAACGCATATTCAATCTCCAACCTAATTCAATATTTTGTTCGGAAGTTGCTGAAAGAAGTGCAGCCAATAAATAGACTTGAGTAACTTTATATTTCTTTACAATACCTCTTAATAATTGTTCGTCCATTATGTTTAAAGTTTCAAACGGACCTGAATCCATTACTTCCTTGCAAGAAGGACGAATATCAGAAGCGATAACATTTTCGTTTCCGTACATATCCCTTAATTCCATCACCAATTCAGTACCAATTTGACCCGACGAACCTATTATTAATATCCTTTCTTTCATCTGTAAATATTTGGCACAAATATAGCATTAAACATTATTTTCAGCCTATTAATTATAATTACAATACAAATTATGGATTTTGTATCTTTGTCGCCCAAAATAGAGGAATAAATTATGGATCCGAATATGGGTAAAAAAAATATGTTCAACAAATTAAGCAAGGAACAAGGCTTAAATTTAGTGGAGCAGGAGGAGTTTAACAGAAAGACAGTTTCTTTTTACAGATATGTGATTATTGATTCTCCTGCTGATTTGAGAGATGAGTTATACGAATCATGGAGAGATTTAGGTGTTTTGGGGAGAATCTATTTGGCGTATGAAGGGGTAAATGCTCAGTTAAGTGTTCCTGAACCAAATTGGGATGCATTTGTAAAGACTGTTCATGAAAATCCTCTTTTTGCAGAGATGCCATTTAAAATTGCAGTAGAAGATGATGGGAAATCATTTTTCAAATTAACCATAAAAGTAAGAAAAAAAATTGTTGCTGATGGTTTACCAATTGATGAGTATAATGTAACAAATGTTGGCACTCACATGGATGCAAAAGCATGGAATGAGGCTCTCGAAAAAGGAGCTACTGTGGTGGATATGCGTAATCATTATGAGAGTGAAATAGGAAAATTTAAAGGTGCAATTTGCCCTGACGTAGAAACTTTTAAAGAAGAATTACCAGAAATAAAAAAAATCCTAAAAGGCAAAGAAGATAAGCAGATTTTACTCTATTGCACAGGAGGTATTAGGTGCGAAAAAACATCAGCTTATTTAAAGCATCATGGCTTCCAAGATGTAAATCAGTTGCATGGTGGAATTATTGACTATGCAAGGCAGTTAGATGAAGATGAGTGTCTAAACAATAATTTTGAAGGCAAGAATTTTGTGTTTGATGAAAGAAGAGGGGAGCGTATTTCTAATGATGTCATTAGTAATTGCCATCAATGTGGAGAACTGTTTGATACACATGTAAATTGCAAGAATGTAAATTGTAATTTATTCTTTTTGCAATGTGATAGTTGTAAAGGTAAATATGAAAATTGCTGTTCAGTTGAATGCATTGAAATTGTAAATTTACCTTTAGAAGAACAAAAAAAAATACGAAAAGGTACGGACAATAAAAAGATGTATTATAGCCACAAAAGAGTAAACTTAAACCTAAATAAAGATGATTAGAATAACAAAAGAATTTAAGTTTGAAATGGCACATGCCCTTCACGGTTATGATGGTTTGTGCAAAAATATTCATGGACACTCGTATCGTTTATGGGTAACAGTAAGGGGTGAAGTTAAAAGCGAACAAGGACATACTAAGGATGGAATGGTGATGGATTTTGGGGTTATCAAAGAAATTGTAAAGCCTGAAATTGTGGATAAATATGATCATTCTTTGGTGTTAAATGTTAATTCTCCTCATGCTAATATTGATTTATCAGCTTTTGAAAAAGTTTTTTTGTTGCCATACCAACCTACTTCCGAAAACTTAGTTATAGATTTTGCTAATCACATTAAATCTAGATTGCCAGAAAAAATTTCTTTGTGTAAAGTGGTTTTATCTGAAACGAATACTTCTTTTGCAGAATGGAATTCTGAGGATATTTCTTAACATATTATATAGAATTCATATAAATAAAACTTAATCTAAAATTATACGTTAAATTATAGTTTGCATAAATTGGTTTTTTTACTTTTGCGAGCGAAAAAATTTATCAAATGACAAATATTTTAATTTTTATTATTGCAATCTTAGTTATTGCAACATTAGTTCAAATTATTAGAGTTAGCGAGCTATTATCTAGTAATTTCAATCTCACCAAAATCCATACTCATTACAGCTAAAGTTAAGGGGTGTAAACGTGTACCTAGTTGGTTCTAATG
>JABGVU010000110.1 GCA_018645865.1 Flavobacteriales bacterium | reverse complement strand
TTGTAAAGATGAATAATTTATTAAATCCTAACGGAAAATTAGTTGGATTACTTTTTGACGATTCACTTAATGAAGATCACCCTCCTTTTGGTGGTAGTAAAAGTGAATATAAAGAATATTTTGAAACTTACTTTAATACTAAAGTATTTCAAACATCATATAATTCCATAGAATCTAGGTTTGGTAGAGAGTTATTTATGATTTTAATTAAAAAATAAAATAGATGAAAATGATAAAAAATATAATAATTAATTTATTCAGTTTATTACTTGTTTCTTGTTCCTCAGAATCTATTGAAGCACAAGTGATTCATAATGTTAATGCAAAAGAGTTTAATAAGTTAATCAAATCTGATGAAGGAATTATTTTGGATGTCAGGACGGTTGGAGAGTTGAATAAAGGGCATATTGAAGACGCAACAAATATTGATTTTTATGCATCTGACTTTGCTTCAAAATTAAATTTGATAAGAAAAGATGTGCCCATTTATGTATATTGTATGAGTGGTGGTAGGAGTTCTAAAACGACTCATAAGATGAAAGAGTTAGGATTTGATAAAGTTTATAATTTATTAGGTGGTTTTAGTGAATGGAAGTTAAATAATTTTAAAGTTGTTATAAAAGAAGGACAGGTTTTTAAAAAACAAAAATTTACTACTATGTCTGAATTTTCTGAAGTGATACAAAATAATGATATTGTGTTAGCTGATTTTAGTACTCAATGGTGTGTTCCATGCAAAAAAATGAAGCCTATTATTGAAGAAATAAAAAAAGAAAATAAGCATTTAAAAGTAGTTTTTATTGATGCTGATATTAATAAAGATTTGGTAAAGAAATACAAAGTAAGAGGCGTTCCTGTTTTTATTGTTTATAGAGATGGAGTTGAAGTTTTTAGACATGTAGGTATGATTGATAAATTAGAATTAGTGAATAAAATTAAATAATCAATTTAAAAGTAATTTTTTGAGTATATTTATATTATGAAAAAAATATTATTAATTGCCATGCTGCTATTTGTAGTAAGTAGTATAAAGGCACAAAATCCATTATTAATTCCTGTAACATTAACTGGGCCTACTTATAACCTAACAATAGATTACGATTCTGTTATGATATTTCCAGGTATTTATACTCAATCAGCTGGAATAAACGGTCCTATTTTAGGTCCTGTAGTTATTATTGATAAAGGAGATGTCGTAACCATAAATGTTGATAATCAATTAATGGATACAACCACTATGCATTGGCATGGAGTTCATTTACCATCAGTAATGGATGGAGGGCCTCATACCGTTATTCCTCCATCAACTACCTGGAGTCCAACTTGGACGGGAATGGATAATGCTTCTACTATGTGGTTTCACCCTCATTTACACCATAAAACATACAAACATATTATGATGGGAATTACAGGAATGATTATCAATAAAGATACAGATGAATCTGCTCTTGCTTTGCCAAGAACCTATGGAGTAGATGATATACCTTTGGTATTGCAAACAAAAGTTATGGATGCAAATTATCAGTTTGATTTGGATATGGATAATAGAAATATGGATACACTATTTTTAGCCAATGCTACTAGAAATGCATATTTTGATGCACCAGCTCAAATGGTAAGGATTAGATTGTTAAATGGTTCTCTTATGCGTTCGTTTAATGTAGGGTTAAGTAATGGGGCTGATTTTTGGGTAATTGCATCTGATGGAGGATTACTTTCTGCTCCTGTTCAAATGAATCAATTATTAATTTCTAATGCAGAAAGATATGAGATTTTAGTTGATTTATCTGCTCTGCAAGGGAGTTCGGTTGATTTAATGAATTTTGGAAGTAGTATTCCTGGTGGTGTGTACGGAACAGCACAATTTTCTACAATGGGACAAGTACAGCCAATACAAGATTATGATAATAACCCTTTAAATGGTGCTGATTTCACAATGTTAACTTTAAATGTGGGTGCTCCTACTACTAATGCGATTACTTCAGCCCCAACTACCTTAGTAACTGTAAATGCTTGGAATCCAGCTAATGTTGATGTAAGTAGATCGTTTACTTTTTCTCCTGATGGTGGGATGGGAGGTCCTACTGGTTTATCAGGTCCTTTTTTTATAAATAATAACCCGTTTGATATGGGAGTTATTAATGAAGTGATTGACTTAGATAATATAGAGATTTGGACACTAACCAACCAAACTATGATTGCTCATCCTTTTCATATTCATGATATTCAGTTTAATATATTAGAAATTGATGGTGCTGCTCCACCAGCACATCAAGCGGGTTGGAAAGATGTAGTTTTAGTTCCGGCTCAAATGGGTTCTGTCAAATTCATTACAAAATTTGAAGATTTTGCTGACCCAGTAATTCCTTTTATGTATCACTGTCATATTATAGGACATGAAGAGGAAGGAATGATGGGCCAGTTTACAGTTGTTGAAAATGGCTCAACTGCAGTAGAAACGATTGAAACAGAAACATTCTCAATCTATCCTAATCCAGCAACTGATAACATTACTATTCAACTGATAAAATCGGTCAATCAAGATGTTGCAATAGTGGATATGAGTGGTAGAATAATGTTTAAAGAGAATCTTTCACAGAAAAATTCAACTATTGATGTAAGTAAATTAAGTAAAGGAATTTACTTTATTAGTATTAACAACACAACAACAAAATTTATAAAACAATAATTATTTACTCATTTTCTAAAAAAAAGATGGACTTAATTCAAACAATGTAACCGAAATTGAAATTGATAAGGATGGAGATATTTGGTTTGGAACAAGAGTTGCTGAAAAAGACAACCCTGACCCCAAAAAGCGAACTGGAAAAGGAGGGGTAAATAAACT
>JABGVU010000096.1 GCA_018645865.1 Flavobacteriales bacterium | reverse complement strand
ATGATAAAAGAGATAGATCCAAATCATCCAACAATGACAGTAACTGCAGGAATAGATCCAGCAGAAGTTTTTATGATAAAAACTTATTGCCCAAGTATTGATATTTTGGGTGTTAATACTTATGGAGGAGTACAGTATCTTGCTGATGCAGTTAGAATGTTCGGCTGGGAGAAGCCTTATATGGTAACAGAATGGGGCCCCTATGGGCATTGGGAGTCACCAATGACAACATGGGGAGTTGCTATTGAGGCAACAAGTAAAGAGAAAGCAAATTTTAGAGAGATAGCATACAAGTCTATTAGCAAGGATGTAGACTTATGTTTAGGGAGCTATGCTTTTTTATGGGGGTATAAACAAGAACAAACCCCAACATGGTATGGTCTTTTTACGAAAGACGGACATTCAACACAAAGTATTGATGTATTAAATAGTTATTGGAATGGAAGCGAGAGAAATAAAGCTCCAGTTCTTAATACCTTTCTGTTAAATAATTTAGATAAGAAAGAAAGTATAAAATTAAAAAGAGGTGAAGAGTATTTTTTTAGCTATGATGTTACTGACGAAGAGAACGATAGTCTGTCATATGAATTTCAATTAATGCCTGAGAGTATTGACAAGAAAGCAGGAGGGGATTTTGAAAAAACACCAGAATCAATTTCTTTTACAATTGTTGAAAATTTAGATAATAAATTAGTTATAAAAGTACCATTAAAGTCAGGTCCTTATAGATTTTTTATTTATGTTCGTGATTCTAATAAAAACGTAGCTACTGCAAATATTCCATTTTATGTTAAATAATTTTAATAACTAATTTATGTCACCAATAAACCTATCTATTGATTGTGTTGTATTAGGATTTGATGAAGATCAAAAACTTAAAGTTTTGTTAATTAAAAAATTTATTAATGAAAAGAATGATTATCAATTTGCATTACCAGGGGATTTGGTAGGTTTGAATGAAGATCTTCTTTCTGGAGCTCAAAGGATATTAAATAGTTTAACTTCCATAGATAATCTATTTTTAGATCAATTTTCAGTTTTTGGGAATCCTGAAAGAACTAAACATAAGAAAGATCAATCTTGGCTTAAAATGTATCGTAAAGAGCCAAAAGAAAGGGTTGTAACAGTAGGTTATATTGCTTTAGTGAAAATGGAAGATTACATACCTCATGCATCTTCATTTGCTATTGATGCAGAATGGGTTGAGTTAAATAAAGTGTCTTCTGAATTAGCATTTGATCATAATTTGATTTTAAATAATGGAATAGAATATTTAAGAAATCAATTAGATCATAAATTAGTAACTAATTTATTGCCATCAAAATTTACTTTATCTCAATTACAAAATTTATATGAAATATTATTAGATCAAAAATTAGATAAAAGAAACTTTAGAAAAAATGTATCTAAAGATATTTTAATAATTAAAACAGATGAAAAACAAAAAGGTGTTGCTCATAAGCCTGCTCATCTATACACTTATAAAAATAGCGAGAATTAAATTTATTGAATAGAAGATTACTTTTAATAACTAAGATCTTAAAAAACTTATTTTTATTGAATGTCTATTTTTAATAAAAATTATATCCTTATTTCGAACTTCTTTAAGGTTATTTAGAATGCAAAAAGACACCAATTAAGGGGTCTTTATCGTTGTAGCGGGGGCCAGACTCGAACTGACGACCTTTGGGTTATGAGCCCAACGAGCTACCAACTGCTCCACCCCGCGATTTATGGCTGCAAATATACTGCTATAAATTAATTTGCCAATCATTATAATAAAATTATTTCTGTAGATTAAAAAGTTTACTTTTGCGGTCATGGTATCAGTAAATAATTTATCCCTCTATTTCGGCGGTCAGGACATTTTTAAAAACATCTCTTTTATGGTAAATAAAGGAGATAAAATTGGGCTCACAGGTAAGAATGGAGCGGGAAAGTCGACCCTACTAAAGGTTTTGGCAAAGGATTTAACGCCTAATAATGGTAATGTTTCTGTACCAAATGGGATTGTTGTCGGGTTTTTAAGACAGGATTTGGAATTTGAAGATGGTAGAACTGTATTGGAAGAAGCGCAAACTTCATTTGAATTTCTTAATGATGTAGAAATTAGAATGAATGAAGCAAATAAACAATTGACTGAGCGTACAGATTATGAAAGTGACGCTTATTTGGATATAATTAATGAATTTAATGTTCTGGAGGAACAATTCAGAATGGCAGGGGGACATGATACTGCAGCTGAAATTAGCCAAGTCTTATCAGGTTTAGGGTTTTCACAATATGACTTTGAACGTCAGACTACTGAGTTTAGTGGAGGGTGGCGTATGCGAATTGAATTGGCTAAAATTCTTTTAATGAAACCGGAATTATTATTGTTGGATGAGCCTACCAATCATTTGGATATTGAATCTATCATGTGGTTGGAAAGGTGGCTGAAAAACTATAGTGGAGCGGTAGTATTAGTTTCACATGATAGATTGTTTTTAGATGCGTCAACTAATAGAACTATTGAAATAGCTTTTTCAAAAATTAATGATTATAAAGCCTCTTATAGTAAGTACTTAGCTTTACGTGAGGATAGGTTGGAAAAACAGATTCAGGCAAAGAAAAATCAGAATAAATATATTGAGGAAACAAAAATTTTGATTAATAAATTTAGAGCGAAAAAGAATAAAGCTTCTTTTGCTCAATCTTTAATTAAAAAATTAGACAAGCTAGAAATTATTGAAGTAGAGCAGGAGGATGTTGCGCGTATGCAATTCCGTTTCCCTCCAGCTCCTCATTCAGGAAAAATGAGTCTGGAAGTAAAGAATGCTTCTAAGAGTTATGGTGATTTAAATGTATTAGATAAGATAAATCTTGAAATAGTAAGAGGAGATAAGCTTGCTTTTGTAGGTAAGAATGGTGAAGGAAAATCTACTTTGGCAAAAATGATAGTAAAGGAACTTGATTTTACTGGAGAGATACAGTTAGGTCACCAAGTAAAGATGGGGTATTATGCTCAGAATCAAGCTGAATTTTTAGATGAAAACTTAACAGTTTTAGAAACTATTGAGCAGGCTGCTACTGAGGATACCGCTGGTAGAGTGCGTTCTATTTTAGGTTCTTTCTTGTTTAGTAATGATGAAGTAAAAAAGAAAGTTAAAGTACTTTCTGGAGGGGAGCGTGCTAGGGTTGCGTTGTGTAAATTATTACTAAAACCCTATAACTTATTAGTGATGGATGAGCCAACTAATCACTTGGATATTACTTCTAAGGAACTTTTGAAAAAAGCTTTGAATAATTATGATGGAAGTTTAATTGTTGTTTCGCACGATAGAGAATTTTTACAAGGACTTACTCAGAAGGTGTATGAGTTTAAAAATCAGAATATTAAAGAGTACGTTGGTGATATTGATACTTTTCTTTCTGAAAAGGATTTGGAAAATTTCAAGCAATTAGAAAGTTCTCAAAAGGAACAAAAGAAAACGAAACAGAACAAATCAGTTGATCAATTATCTTATGCACATCAGAAAAATCAGCTGAAAAAGTTAAAAAAATTACAAAATAGGATTAGTAAGTTGGAAAAGCAAATTGAAATTCTGGATAAATCTCAAAAACAAATAGATGCTGACTTAGCTATTCCTGAGAAATTTAGTGAGTTGTCGAAAACAGAAGGGTTTTTTGCAGATTATGAGAATAATCAACTAAAACTGCAAGAATTGGAAGTCGAGTGGGAACAAGTTGCTGAACAATTAGAAAATATTAAGTAGTTATTTATATCGAGTAAATAGTGAGATGCTATGCTATGCATAGTATTTAATTTTGAATATTTTAATTTTGTCTCAGAATTTATTTTAAAAATTAAAAATTATGAAAAAGATACTATTAACATTAGCATTGGGTATAACAATAATAATAGCTAATGCACAAACAGATGTAGTGGGAAAAAAATACATTTATGAATTTAGAGATGGAACCACAATTATCGGAACTTTTGTTAAAGATGAAGGAGGTAATATCTATATTAATGATTTGGAAGGAAAGGAAACTTATCTTCCAAGAGTTATGGTTGCTCAAATACATGAATTGACGGATGATAATTTTAAAAATGAAGAATATTGGTTCCCAAATTTGCATGACACAAGGTATTTCTTTTCTCCTTCAGCATTTGGTTTAGAACAAGGAGAGGGATATTTTGGTCATTCTTATTGGATGCTTTGGCAAGCTCAATATGGTATCTCAGACGAGTTATCTATTGGAGGAGGAACTACTCTTTGGGGCTTCCCAGGCACTTTAAATGCTAAGTATTCTTTTAATATTCACAATGATATAAATGCAGCTATGGGTTGGTTCTGGGTAGGAGATCTGTTTGGTTTCTCAGATGGAGAAATGGGTAGTGTGTTAAATATGCCTTATGCTGTTGTTACTAAAGGATCAAAAGAGAATAATTTTACATTTGGTGCTGCATACAATTTATCTACTCCATTTGAAGATGTCATGGAACCTGAAGATAGATCTTCTGTGGAAAGAATAGTACTGAATTTAGGAGGGACATTTAGAGCAGGCAGAAGATTTGCTTTTGTTTTTGAGGCTTGGCTATTAAATTCAACTGATAATTTAGGAAATAAAGAAATTCACATAATGGGTGGTCCAGGGATAAGATATTTTAGAAAAATGAATAGAGTGACTGCTAGAAATGGAGCTGGAGCTAAGACATGGGATTTTCAATTAATGCATTTTCCTGGAATGGGAGAAGATGGTGGACCAAATTTTATCCCTATGTTTGGAGCCTCTCAAAAATTCTAAAATTATAAAAAAATTATAATAAAGGGTAACCGATAAGGTTGCCCTTTTTTCGTTTATTTGCAAAATGGAACACAAAGCAGGATATGTAAATATTATAGGTAATCCTAATGTAGGCAAGTCTACGTTGATGAATGCTTTAATTGGACAAAAACTCTCTATTATTACGCATAAGGCACAGACAACTCGCCATAGGATTCTAGGGATTTTAAACGAAAAAGAATATCAGATTGTATTTTCTGATACTCCTGGAGTAATTGAACCTACCTATAAGTTACAAGAAAACATGATGAATTTTGTGCATTCATCCCTTCAAGATGCTGATGTACTTATTTATATGATTGAGGTTGGTGAAAAAGGATTGAAAGATCAAAAACTTTTTGAAAGGTTGAAAAAAACATCAGTACCAATTTTGATGTTATTGAATAAAATTGATTTAGCAGAACAAGATTTTGTTGAACAGGAAATGGAAAGGTGGGGAGCTGAGTTGCCAAATGCTGAGCTTTTACCAATATCTGCTTTAAATAACTTTAACCTTGATGTTATCAAGAAAAAAGTAGTTGAAATGTTGCCTGTTT
>JABGVU010000109.1 GCA_018645865.1 Flavobacteriales bacterium | reverse complement strand
GCTTTATATGTTGGTACAGCACTAATTATTATACTGCTAAACATTACAGACATTGGCAATGTATTTGTTTTAATATTTAAAGGGGCTTTTACTCCTGCTGCTGGTTTAGGAGGGATAATTGGAGTGCTTATTCAAGGGTTTAGAAGAGCTGCATTTTCAAATGAAGCCGGTGTTGGTTCTGCTTCTATTGCACATGCTGCAGCTAAAACAAATGAACCAGTCTCGGAAGGAATTGTTGCCTTATTAGAGCCTTTTATTGATACAGTTGTAATTTGTACTATGACAGCTTTAGTGCTTATTATTACAGGTTTCCATGATGTACAAGGGTTAGAAGGAGCACAAATGACTTCCCAAGCTTTTGGATCTGTGTTTTCTTGGTTCCCATACTTATTAGTTGTAGCTATCTTCTTATTTGCTTTCTCTACTATGATATCTTGGTCGTATTACGGGTTGAAATCATGGACATTCTTATTCGGAAAAAGCAAAACATCAGAATATTCATATAAGTTATTATTCCTTATTTTTATTGTGATAGGTTCATCAGTAAAGTTAGGAGCAGTGTTAGATTTCTCTGATATGATGATATTAGCCATGGCCTTTCCAAATATTATTGGGTTACTTATTTTATCTAAAGAGGTTAGAGTTGATTTAGATGATTACTACAGTAGGTTAAAAAGTGGTGTTATTAAAAGATTTAAATAGTGTCTTTAAGCTAGAAAAGGATATTCAAAAAAACCAATTAGCCCAGAAATATTTCGTAAAATTGCACTCTATTTACAAACTCATGATTAGCGATAAATTAGATAAGGCAATTCGAGAAGTTCCTGATTTCCCAAAACCAGGAATTAGTTTTAAAGACATCACTACTATTTTATTAGATCCTGAATTATCTACTGAAATTATTGAAGCTTTTATCGAACGTTTAAAGGGAAATAAAATTGATGCTATTATTGGGGTGGAGAGTAGAGGGTTCTTGTTTGGTCTTATGCTAGCCAATAAAATGGGTCTTCCGTTTATTCCAATACGAAAAGTTGGTAAATTACCTGGAGAGACTTTAAGGTTTAAGTACGATTTGGAGTATGGTTCATCTGAGGTTGAGGTGCATAAATCAGATATACAAAAAGGTTGGAATGTTGTACTCCATGATGATTTATTAGCCACTGGTGGTACAGCCTCTGCAGCATCAGAGCTTATGCAACAATTAGGAGCAAAGGTTGCTGCTTTTGCTTTTTTAATTAGTTTGGATTTCCTAAAAGGGAATGAGAAATTAGAGAAATATTCAAAGAATATAATAAGTTTAAAAAGATATTAGATGGATTTTATAATTAACGAAAACCAAAATATGATTGCTGATATGATTCAGCAGTTTGGAAAGCAAAATATAACTCCTTTTGTACGTGATTGGGATGATACACAAACTTTTCCAGTAGAAGTATTTAAAAAATTAGGTGAGCTTGGATTGATGGGAGTTTTAGTGCCAACTGAATATGGTGGCTCAGGTTTTTCTTATACTGAATATGTAACAGCTATTGAGCAACTTTCTATTTTGCACCCTTCTATCGGACTTTCTATGGCGGCTCATAATTCATTATGTACAGGTCATATTTTGCAATTTGGAAATGAGAAACAAAAGCAGAAATGGTTGCCAAAATTAGCATCTGCTGAGTGTATTGGTGCTTGGGGACTAACGGAGCATAATACAGGTTCGGATGCTGGAGGAATGTCAACTACTGCAGTAAAGAATGGTAATGAGTGGGTATTGAATGGAGCTAAAAACTTCATTACACATGCAATTTCAGGTGATGTGACTGTTGTTATTGTTCGTACGGGTGAAAAAGGAGATTCTCATGGGATGACAGCTTTTGTTGTAGAGAAAGGAACTCTAGGATTTACTTCTGGAAAAAAAGAAGATAAATTGGGGATGCGCGCTTCTGAAACAGCTGAACTTGTTTTTGATAATTGTCGAGTTCCAGAAGAAAATATATTAGGGAATGTTGGTGATGGATTTGTTCAAGCTATGAAAGTCTTGGACGGAGGTAGAATATCAATTGGTGCATTAAGTTTAGGTATTGCAAAAGGAGCATATTTTGCAGCTAAGGAGTATGCTAAAGAACGTGAACAATTTGGCAAACCAATTGCTCATTTTCAAGCAATTGCTTTCAAGTTAGCTGACATGGCAACTGAAATTGAAGTTTCAGAATTGTTGATTTATAGTGCTGCTGATAAAAAGAATAAAGGTGAGCGCATGACTTTGGAAGGTGCTATGGCAAAGTATTATTCGTCAGAAGTAGCTGTAAAAGTTGCGACTGATGCTGTGCAAGTATTAGGAGGCTATGGTTATACTAAGGATTTTTCGGTTGAGCGTTTTTATCGTGATGCTAAGCTGTGTACTATTGGTGAAGGAACCTCAGAAATACAAAAGTTAGTAATTGCAAAACAAATTATAGGATAATATTTGTTAGTTGAAAAGATATTTATATTTTTGCAGCCCAAATTTAAAAACAAATATGCTAGTAATACCAGTAAAAGACGGAGAAAATATCGATAGAGCGCTTAAGCGTTTCAAAAGAAAGTTTATAAAAACAGGAACTTTAAAGCAGTTAAGAGCTAGAAAGCAATATATCAAGAAATCAGAGAGATTGCGTATAAAAAATCAAAAAGCTGTTTACTCTGAAGCTCTTCTAAGAGACTCTGAGTAGAAAATAGTTTTTCATAGTAAAACAAAACCTTTTTATTTGTAATTTCGTTACAAGTTTAAAGGTTTTTTTATGTTCAAAAATAAATTCATTACATATCTATCTTCAGAAAAAAGATTTTCTGAGCATACTATAGAATCGTACGCTACCGATTTAAAACAATTTACATCTTTCCTTTCAGCTGAATTTCAAATTATAGATGAGATTAATGAAATTAGTTTCCAAATCATTAGAACATGGATTGCTTCTTTATTAGAAAAAGGAATCAACCCAAGATCAGTTAATCGAAAAATATCTACTTTAAAAACATATTTTAAATTTCTAATAAGAGAAGGTGAGCTTATTGAGAACCCTATGACGAAAGTAGTTGCTCCAAAATCTAAAAAAAGGCTGCCTGTTTTTATTGAAGAAGATCAAATAGCATCTTTATTAAATGAAGTTGAGTTTGAAATAGGTTTTGTTGGACAAAGAAATAAGCTAATTATTGAACTATTCTATGTTACAGGTATTCGTTTGTCCGAACTTATTAATATTAAAATTAGTGATGTTGATCTTAATAATCAATCCATTAAGGTTTTAGGTAAGCGTAATAAGGAGCGTATTATCCCACTTTCTTCTAATGTGGTTAATGATTTAAATAATTTCATTGAAAATAACCAACAAAATAAATATCTTTTCACTAATTTAGACGGTAATAAATTATATACTAAATTAGTGTATCGTCTCGTTAACAAGTATATTGGTGAAATTAGTAGCGTGAATAAAAAAAGCCCACATATATTAAGGCATACATTTGCAACTCATATGTTAAATAATGGAGCTGATATTAATGCAATAAAAGAATTGTTAGGGCATGCTAATTTGAGCGCTACACAAGTTTACACCCATAATACTATAGAGAAATTAAAAACAGTTTATAAACAAGCTCATCCTAGAGCATAAAATAATACATTATGAATATTGAGATTCAATCGGTCCATTTTGCAGCAGATAAGCAATTAAAAACTTTTATTAGTAAAAAAGTAGAAAAGTTAATTTCTATAGATCATAGTATTATTAATGCTAATGTTTATTTAAAAGTGGATAAACCAGAATCTTTTGATAATAAAATTGTCGAAATTAAACTACATTCCTCATTGGGTGAATATTTTGCTAAAAAACAAGCTAATTCTTTTGAAGAATCTACTGATTTAGTATCTCAAGCTTTGCGAAAACAAATCCTGAAACACAAAGAAAAATAAGCACAAGAATCTTCCTGGTTTAAATATTTAAAAAAAAGTATTCTTTTTAATTGGTTGTATTAAAAACTTTAATAAATTTGCAGCCCATTTTAGGGGACAGTTCATTTAAATATACATTAATTATAAGCCGATATAGCTCAGTTGGCTAGAGCAGCTGATTTGTAATCAGCAGGTCGTGGGTTCGAGTCCCTCTATCGGCTCTTATTTTAATGGGGGGATCCTCAAGCGGTCAACGAGGGCAGACTGTAAATCTGCTGGCTACGCCTTCACAGGTTCGAATCCTGTTCCCCCCACATAAATTAATGAAATTGCGAGAGTAGCTCAGTTGGTAGAGCGTCAGCCTTCCAAGCTGAGGGTCGCGGGTTCGAATCCCGTCTCTCGCTCAACTTCACT
>JABGVU010000108.1 GCA_018645865.1 Flavobacteriales bacterium | reverse complement strand
ATTCATATATTGAGGTATAATCCTCACATTCTTGCCACCTAAATATTTTTTATTTTTTTAATCTCTTAACAAATATGCCTTCCTCCATCTCTAAATTTACTCATAATATTGATTTTCAATACTTTAATTGATTTTCGATTTGGTCTTTTGTTTTGGGTTTTGAATCTCCGCTGTGGTATTAAGGTCTGTCTTAGCTTGTTTGATAGCATTTTTTTTACTTTCAAATGCAAATGCATCAGCTAAATCCCAACCATCTTTATATTCTGTCTTTTCAATGATATTTGATACTATTATGTTATATCCCTTTTCATTTAGTGTTTTGGCTGTTTTACTCCATTTTTCATAACAACCTTTATCAGGATGTGCTATGATATCTGTATTTTTTAATGGTTTAAGAAAATCATGCTTAAAACCTAAGAATGATCCAGTGGCCATCCATGTGTATTCAGGCATCTCTAAACTCATTATAAGAGCTGTCTTCTCACTTTCAACAATAGCAACCTGTTTTACATTATCATTTAATAAATGAAGCCCAAATAAACATTGCTTAAGATTATAATTAGTCTTTTTCAGTGCAGAATGTACCCAATTAATTTTTGGTTTCCCATCATTATTCTTAGTTCTCTTTCCTGTTTCAGTATTATATGACATTATTTTCCCTGATCTTATGTTTCCTGTATCATCCATTTGCCAAAATACAGTTGCTCCATTATACATATTAGCTGTTCCTATATTGTACTTTTTTATAATCTGATCAACTTCATTCTTTTCATACTTTTTAAACAAGTATTGCACGAATGGATTAATTTCAAAACTTTGAATAGTTTGATTTAGAATTTCATACTTAATAGTACTTACTATTAACTTCACTTTATTTATATGATATTTTGGTTCATAGCTTTTAGTATTTGTAGGTTTATGGAAATGTGCACACTTTTGCTCTCTATCACAGCGTCCAAATTCTGGATCAGCGTAATTGTTAGTTTCATTATTAATATATCTAACAAAGCATTTTTTTTCTCCACACTGTGGGCAATTAAATTTCTTGCTTGTTGGGTCTAATTTATATTTATATTCTTTCATAAGGTTTAAACGTTCAAAGGTTTATCGGTTTATGTGCCTATATATAGGCACTAAACCTATGAATAACTAAACTGATAGTTTATTAATAGTATATGGTTTTCTATCTCCTTCTTGAGTTAACATATTCTGTTCTTTTAAATATGAAATATATTCCTTGATCTTATTATTTCCAGTCCCTTTCTTACATGATTTAAGCACCTCTACCGCATTCTTTACACGTTGTGCTAATTCTGTATACATTAACTTACTTTGTCCTGCAAAAGCCAGTGTTAAGATCTCACTATTTTCTTCTTTACTAAAGCTTAAAAGATCAATAGTTTTCTTCTTTGAGGATTTAGATGGAATTTCATAGTCATGTATAATAACAGGAAGACCAGATTCATCAATTTCAAATGCAAATGGCTGAAATGGTTTATTTCTACAGCTACTTGGTTTTGCAATTGAAACCTCTGTGTTAGTGCTATCAATTTCTACAGCTATAACTGTTTCAGCTTTATTTGTAAGCTCAGTACCTAAATGACCTCTGGCCTTCTCGCTTCCAGGATTTTCATGAAGCACTACAATTATATGAATTCCGAACTGCTCTGTCCACTTAAGTAAGTGTGAGGCTATATTTGAGGACTCTGATTCATCATTAATTGAAGTAATGAGATCTCTTATCCCATCAATTACAACAAAACCTAAGTTTGGGGTGTTCTCAATGGCGTGCTCAACTAATTTAAACCTTAGTTGAGGGTTTGCTTTTCGTAAACCAAACGTATGTAGATTATTGGGTAAAAAATTATTAATCTGACTACAAATCCGTTTAGCTGCTTTTAGCACATGATACTTTGATTGTTCAGTATCAAAATATAGCACCGTTGATTTATCTGCTTTTAGAGGGCTTCTGAGCATGTTTTGCATTAGCCCTTCTCCAGTAGCAGCAGAGATAGCCAGATTGATAAAAAATGACTTTCTACTTTTTGCTTTACCTTTTACTAAACTGAAGTTACCAAGAGTTCCTATAGGAGAATAGGAATTTGATAATTTATCTTTAGCTTCTAATGCTACTTCTGGCGGTTGAATCTCTTCAGTTAAATCTACTCTGTACTTTTCTAAAAGTTTTGACAACTCATTGCCTTTACCTTCAATTTCATCAGCTATTGCTTTCTTTAAAATTTCTTTGCTCATTATGTTTTTATTAAATTAATGAGGCGAAATTATATTTAGCCATATGCCCATTTAGGGCTTAAACTTCCCATTTGGGGAACTCTATATATTTATAAAGATCTTGTTGAAATTTGATATTCTTTCTTTTGCTTTAGATTTTTCTAAGGAACTAAGTTTGCCTTTTTCAAAATATTCTTCAAACTCTTCTTCTGTAATTAGTTTTAGTTCTTCATGAAGAATTCTCATAAACTCTGTATCTGTTTGATTGTGTATAAGACGTTCAAATTCTAAGCGTTTTTTTAAATATGAATAATCGTTATAAAAATCTTGAATGTGCTTTGATATGTATTCAATGAACTTTAGGTAGATATCAGCATTAATAAATAAAAGTGGATATGGATTATCAAGGTTTGATGAATCCGATACTTTTAGTTTACCATATTTTTCTGCTTGATAAATCGAGAAAATTAACTCTAACCTTTGAGATCCTTCATGTTTCGTTTTTACCACATCAGTTATCATATGCCCTGAAAAGCCATTTAGTTTAGCTAAGTTATTAAGTCTTCCTCCTTGACGACTAACATATTCAACTCCATATTTTCCTTTTAGATATTCAGATAAATCCAATTTAAATTTAGGTGACAATGCTATTTCGTTACCTGTTATTTCTTGATAGCGATCTTTAATTGGTGAAAAACCAAATGATGGAGAGTTCATAGACCAGTGAATAAATGTTTTATCTTGATGGACGTCAACGAATATTTTAAACAATTCAATTATGTCCTTTTCTTTTCCATCCTCAAAAAAGTATGTTTTCTCATTATTGAGATAATATATAGCTCCAATCCAATAGATTTGGTGCTTCTTCTTGTCAAATGAAGAGCAACCATAATGTATGATTACAGTATCTTTATTTTCTGGTAACGATTTTTTATTTTGATTCATAAGATCAAAAATAGAAAAAGACTTGATAATAAGTATTTTAAGAATTGTTTTATGTAGAAATAGTGTTGGAATCTTAATAAATAGTTTAATTTTGAATTATGAAAAAACTACTACTTATATTACTTTGCTTGCCTATGATTGGGTTTGGGCAGGTGAAAAACAACAAATCAACATTTAACTTTAAAAAAACAAATAATTATAGTAAAACCTATACATATAATAGTAAAACAACCAAATATTATGTAATAGCAGAGGTAGTAGATTGGGATTGTATTGTAGCGGGAAAATCTGTAGATGAATGCACCTCAGTTAAAAGAATTTATCAATACATAAAAGAAGATGAAGAAAAAATTGAAGATGGAGGAAATACTACTGATGAAAATTAGTAAGCAAGTAAAACAATAGATTAACAAACAACTAAGATTATGAAAAAACTACTACTTATATTACTTTGCTTGCCTTTAATTGGGTTTGGGCAATTAACTTATGTTCCTGAT
>JABGVU010000107.1 GCA_018645865.1 Flavobacteriales bacterium | reverse complement strand
GGCTCAATTTGAAATTAACACCCTAAATCAATTACACTTAAATGATACTATTTCGAATGCAACTTACCTAACATCGAGCTACACTCGCATTAGGGTGAAATGCTTATTTTAGTAGCATCTCCCTTACACTAGCCTCTACACATTTGGTTGCAAATTTCTTATTTGCGACAACATGTACTACTTTTATGCCATGACTTTGCAGTAAAGAAGTGTATTTTTTAGGGCTTCCAGCAGAAGTAAACACCACTTTAACACCCTCTTCAATTATGATATTTATATGCTGATCAATATCAGGATATAAAAGAGGAATATTAACGCCAAAAGGCTTATTTGTTGCTGCCTTGCATTTCCTTATCTCCCCTCTTAAAACATCAGGATACATTGATCCTGAACCAATTAACCCCAAACCTCCAGCATTACTAACAGCTGAAGCTAATTCCCAACCACTACACCATATCATACCACCTTGAATAATTGGGTATTTTATTCCGAAAAGTTCGTTTATTCTATTCATAAAATATATACATTTGTTGCGTTCACGAAAATATAAATTTAAATAAATTATCAGATGAAAAATGATCAAATAATTTTTGATTTAATTGAAAAGGAAGATAAAAGACAAAGAAATGGCATTGAATTAATTGCATCAGAAAACTTTGTTAGTGATGAGGTAATGCAAGCTATGGGCTCATGTTTAACCAACAAATATGCCGAAGGATACCCTGGAAAAAGGTATTATGGAGGTTGTGAGGTGGTTGATAAAGTAGAGCAATTAGCCATTGATAGAGCAAAGAAATTATTTGGAGTTGAATATGTAAATGTGCAACCCCATTCTGGATCTCAAGCTAACTCAGCTGTGCTTTTAGCTTGTTTAAATGCTGGTGATAAAATCTTAGGCTTCAATCTTTCTCATGGAGGACACTTAACACATGGTTCACCTGTTAATTTTTCAGGAAAATTATACGCAACTTCTTTCTATAATGTTGAGGAGTCAACTGGAAAAGTAGATTACAATAAATTAGAAGAAACTGCAATTGCAGAACAACCTAAATTAATTATTTGTGGTGGCTCAGCTTATTCTCAGGATTGGGATTACGCTCGTTTTAGACTGATTGCTGATAAAGTTGGAGCTATTTTAATGGCAGATATTGCACATCCTGCAGGATTAATTGCAGCTAAATTACTAAATAACCCTGCAACTCATTGTCATATTTTAACAACTACAACACATAAAACCTTAAGAGGACCAAGAGGAGGAATGATAATGATGAGTAAAGATTTTGAAAACCCTTGGGGTTTAGAAACACCAAAAGGAAAGACAAGAATGATGTCTGCAATTCTAAATTCAGGTGTATTTCCTGGATCACAAGGAGGGCCCCTGGAACATATAATAGCAGCAAAAGCTATTGCCTTTGGAGAGGCTTTAAAGCCAGAATTCAAAATTTATAGTCAGCAAGTGATAAACAATGCTAAATTAATGGCCGAGGAATTCATAAATAAAGGATATAAAATTATTTCTGGAGGAACTGAAAATCACTGTATGCTTATTGATTTAAGAAATAAAAATATAACAGGAAAAGATGCTGAAAATGCTTTAGTTCTTGCTGACATTACTGCTAATAAAAATATGGTTCCTTTCGACACACAGTCTCCTTTTATCACTTCAGGAATTAGAGTTGGTACACCAGCAATTACAACTAGAGGTATAAAAGAAGAAACGATTCCTTATATAGTAGAATTAATTGACAAAGTAATAATGAACTATGAGGATAAAACCGTAATTACTGATGTTAAAGAATCAGTAAATAAATTGATGAATAAATATCCTCTCTTTGCTTAATTACATCATGAGGCCAATTGATTTAGAACAGGAAAAAAAGGAAATACTTAATAAGTATAGATCGCTTTTGCGTGCCTGTGATGACAAAACAAATAAAGAAGATAAAAAGGAAATCCGAAAAGCTTTCAATCTTGCTGTTGAAGCGCACAAAAACATGCGTAGAAAATCTGATGAACCTTATATTTATCATCCTATTGCAGTTGCTCATATTGCAGCTAAAGAAATTGGTTTGGGAACAACATCAATTATATGCGCTCTTTTACATGATGTCGTGGAGGATACCGATTACAACTTAAAAGATATAGAAGAATTATTTGGCAAAAAAGTTGCTAAAATAATTGATGGATTAACTAAGATTAAGGATGTATTTGATAAAAATGTATCAATGCAAGCTGAAAATTTTAGAAAAATGCTACTTACTCTTTCAGATGATGTTAGGGTTATATTAATAAAGCTAGCTGATAGGTTGCATAATATGAGAACTTTAGATGCTATGCCAAAAGCTAAGCAACTTAAAATAGCATCAGAAACACTTTATCTTTATGCCCCTTTAGCACACAGATTAGGATTGTATTCTATAAAAACAGAAATGGAAGATTTAGGACTAAAATTTACTAAACCTGAAGTTTATAAAGCAATTGCTGAAGGACTAAACGAAACAAAAGAAGAACAAACAAAATATATTGGTAAATTTTGTAAACCTATAAAAACTAAACTAAAAGAAAATAATTTAAATTTCTCAATTAAAGGAAGGTCAAAATCTATTTTTTCAATCCGTAATAAGATAGTCGCAAAAGGTGTTAATTTTGATAATATATTTGACAAGTTTGCTATTAGAATTATAGTAGATTCATCAGCAGAAAAAGAAAAATCAGATTGCTGGAAAATCTATTCTATTGTTACTGATTTTTACAAACCAAATCCTGATCGATTACGGGATTGGATTTCTACTTCAAAAGCTAATGGATACGAATCTTTACACACTACAGTTATGGGTGATGATGGAAAATGGGTGGAAGTACAAATAAGAAGCAGAAGAATGGACGAAATTGCAGAAAAGGGATATGCAGCACATTGGAAATATAAACAAGAGGGAAGTAAAGAGAATTCATTAGATGTATGGATTAATAACATCCGAGAACTTTTAGAAAATCCTGAAACTAATGCCATTGATTTTATTGATGATTTCAAACTGAATTTATATTCTGGAGAAATATACGTATTTACCCCAGATGGAGATTTAAAAACTTTACCCAAAGGAGCTACAGCTCTTGATTTTGCTTTCTCAATACATACAGATGTAGGCTTAAAATGTATGGGCGTAAAAGTAAATAGCAAATTAGTTTCGTTAAGCTATCCATTAAATAGCGGAAATCAAGTAGAAGTAATCACATCAAGCAAACAAAGACCAAGAAAAGATTGGCTTAGATTTGTCATTACTTCCAGAGCAAAATCTAAGATAAAATCAGCCTTAAAAGAAGATCAAAAAAGAATTTCTGAAATAGGAAAAGAAATTGCAGAACGTAAATTAAGACACTTAAAAATCAAATTCTCTAAACAAACTGAAACTGAGCTAATAAAACACTTTAATACTGGCACATCTTTAGAATTATACTTTAGATTTGGTACTGGAGCAATTTCTAATACTGAGATAAAACAATTTTCTAAACTTAAAAGTAGGGGCTGGTACCAAACAATTAAGAATAAAATTTATGGCCCTCCTGTTTTTACAACTAAAAAGAAAGTTAATAGAAAGGTAATTGTCTTTAATGATAATGATGAAGTGTTAGATTATGGAATGGCAAAGTGCTGCAACCCCATTCCTGGAGATGCTATATTTGGTTTTCTAACTGTAGTTGATGGCATAAAAATCCACAGGTCAGATTGTCCAAATTCTATACAATTAAGAGCGAACTATGCCTACCGTATTTTAAAATCAAAATGGATTAATAAAGATAAAATTGATTTCATTGCTACTATAAGCATAAAAGGAATAGATAGTTTAGGACTTATGAACAAAGTCACTCAGATAATATCTAATCAAATGAATGTAAATATAAAATCGATAAACATAACAAGTGATGACGGAGTATTTGAAGGAATTATAACCTTAAAAGTGCATAATGTAGCTTTCCTAAAAGAGCTAACAACAAAACTTCAAAAAGTAGACGCAATTACCTCAATTACCCGGACTTATAAACACAGTTAAATTTCTCTATCATTATTATGTATTTACCTTCACTAAACACCAGTTTTTCATATTTTTGTTTTTTAATAACGCAATTATGTCAAACAAAAAAATAATTGAAACCGTTACTGAGATATTCACAGAATATCTAATTCAAAACAAGCAAAGGAAAACTCCTGAGCGCTATGCCATCCTAAACGAAATTTACGAATTTGAAGGGCATTTTGACATTGAGTCAATGTATATTCAAATGAAAAACAAAAAATATCGCGTAAGTCGTGCTACACTTTACAATACAGTAGTAATTTTATTGAATTGTCATTTGATTAGAAAGCACCAATTTGGAAAAGGAAAAGCACAATACGAAAAATCATATTCTAACCGTCAGCACGATCACTTAGTATGTACTAGCTGCGATAAAGTAATTGAATTTTGCGATCCAAGGATACAAGGAATTAAAAATGTAATTGAAGAAAGCATGAGCTTTAAAATAAGTAGACATGCTCTTAATTTATATGGTCTATGTCAGGATTGTCAAATAAAAATAAATAACTAGTAATTTCAAAATAACAAATGAAAGCAGATGTTTTATTAGGACTCCAATGGGGAGATGAGGGGAAGGGGAAAATTGTAGATGTATTAACATCAAAATACGATATCATTGCACGTTTTCAAGGAGGACCAAATGCTGGTCATACACTTGAATTTGATGGAATAAAGCATGTATTACATACTATTCCTTCAGGAATTTTTCATCCTGGAGTTATTAACTTGATTGGAAATGGTGTTGTGATTGATCCTATTATTTTCGAAAAAGAAATAATTGACATTAAAGTTCTTAATATTCCAATGTCAGAATTGCTAATCTCTAAAAAAGCTCACCTTATACTTCCTACGCACAAATTGTTAGATGCTGCAAGTGAGAAAACAAAAGGAAAAGAAAAGATTGGTTCTACCCTAAAAGGAATAGGCCCAACTTACATGGACAAAACAGGCCGTAACGGACTTAGAGTTGGTGATATCTCTTCTGTTGATTTTAAGGCTAGGTATGAAAAACTAAAACAAAAACACATTCAGTTGCTTACTTTCTATGACTTTGAATATGAATTAGAGGAATTAGAAACAGCATGGTTTGCTTCATTAGCAACTTTAAAAAGTTTTTTCCATATTGACAGTGAACACTATATTCATAATGCATTAAAAGAAAATAAAAAGATATTAGCTGAGGGTGCTCAAGGGGCGCTATTGGATATCGATTTTGGATCTTATCCATTCGTCACTTCATCTAACACAATTACTGCTGGTGCTTGTACAGGTTTAGGAATTGCTCCTAATAAAATTGGGGGAGTATTTGGGATTTTTAAAGCTTACTGTACCAGAGTAGGTAGTGGTCCTTTCCCTTCAGAGTTATTTGATGAGATAGGAGATCAATTAGCAAAAGTAGGAAATGAATTTGGATCTACTACTGGTCGTGCAAGAAGATGTGGTTGGATTGATATTCCTGCTTTAAAATATGCAATTAATATTAATGGTGTAACACAGTTAATGATGATGAAAGTTGATGTATTGTCAGGAATTGATACAATTAAAGCTTGTACACATTACGAATTAAATGGAGAGCAGATTGATTACTTACCATTTGAGGACAATAAAAACCTTACTCCTGTCTACAAGGAATTTAAAGGTTGGGACATAGACTTAATGCAATTGGAAAACTTATCGCAAGCTCCTAAAGCAGTCCATGACTATATTACTTGGTTAGAGGATGTATTAGAAACTCCTATTTCAATTGTATCAGTTGGTCCTGATAGAAAACAAACCTTATACAGATAAAATTTGAAAATCCTATTTCATATTTTACTGTTATTTTTAAGTTTAAACCTTATTGCTCAGGAAAGTAAAAAAATAGAAATTTTAAATGCTGACAACACCTATGCTAATACTAATATTCACCCAGATTATTGGCGTTTAATTGGTAATGTTTCTTTTTTCCACAATAATGCTATAATGACTTGCGATTCTGCTTATCATTATACATCTGAAAATAAAATGAAAGCCTTTGGTGATATTAAAATCAACCAAGGCGATAGTATTACCCTTACAGGAGAAATACTTACTTATTTTGGCTTAGAAAACAAAGCTGATATTATGGGAGATGTAGTGCTTGTTGACAATAACATGACCTTAAGAACTGAGCAAGTTTTTTACAATTTAAGTACAAATATAGCTTCTTATCCAAAACAAGGAAATATTATTGATAATGAAAAAATAATTAACTCAAAAAGAGGTGCATATCATTCAACCATTCACAGTTTTATTTTTAAAGATTCAGTAGTTGTTATAAATAAAGATTACAATATACTGACTGATAATATGCACT
>JABGVU010000106.1 GCA_018645865.1 Flavobacteriales bacterium | reverse complement strand
TTTTTTCTTAGTTAATGCCTTATCCAAAAGCTTATTAATATCAATTGAAATAAAATCTTCATTGATAAGGTTGAGTTGGTTTGCAATATCTATATCAGATTGCTTTACTATTTCTGCTTGCCCTGATTCAAAAACAATAAACTTAATAGGAATATCTGAGTTAATAGCAACTAGCATATAAAAATCAAGTAACGGACATTTTGATTTACTATCCTTTGTATTATAACAATCAATTTGCTCTTTTACTTTTTTTATTCTCTGCAGGTCTAAGCCAAAATTTCTTAACTTTATAACAATGCGTATCCATACAATCTCAGAGAAACTAAATTTTTTCCAACCTTTATTGTCAGGTCTATCGTCTGTAATGATGCCCGCCTGATACCAATGATTTAATACTCTTGAGGATAATTTTTCTTCTCCAATAGTATACGTCTGTTGATTAAATTGCTCAATTATTTTCAAATCAGAATGCAGAAACCCCGCTAAGAAGTTCAAATCAAACCAATCACTTGCAGGAAATACATTCTTTCTTTCATTAATAAGTTTTTGCTCATTCATCTAATTCAAATTTATATTGTAATATCTGCAAACATACGAAATAAATACTTAAATGTTACATTAATGTAATGTTATTGTTATTAATTTAATGTTATTGTTATTATTGTTATTATTGTTATTATTGTTATTATTGTGAATATAATATTTCAAATTAACCAAGATGAAGAAACTAATTACTATCACCCTATTACTTACGCTGTTTATCAGTGTAAAAGCCCAAGTTATTGTTACGGGTAAAGTTTTATTAGAAAACCAAACAAGCCATGATTCAGTATTAGTTACCTTAGAAATGACTTCTCCAAACACAACAAGTTATACGGGATATACTGATGCAAATGGAGATTATGCAATTACAGTAGCTCCAGGATTATTTAATATTATGTTTACCAAGAATGAGTTTTTTAGTGAGATATTTTATAACGAAACAATAGTAACTAGTACTACACTTCCAAATGATACATTGCTAGAACACACAACAATTATTAATATACCAACACAGTTTAATACAATACAAGAAGGAGTTAACCATGCATATATTGGAGATACTTTGCTTGTACAACCTGGTACATACGTGGAGAATATAGATTTTATTGGTAAAGATATAGTAGTTGCATCCTTGTATTTAACCACAAATGACACATCTTATATTGCACAAACCATAATTGATGGTAATAAAAATGGAACAGCAGATACTACTCTACCATATTTTGATAAAAGTGTGGTGCAGTTTAATACAGGAGAAACTTCATTAGCACAATTAATTGGATTTACCGTACAGAATGGAAGGGGAGTTAGTGTTAATGGAGGTATATATTTTCGAGGTGGTGGTATACATATAAGTGGAGCAAGCCCACAGTTAAAATATTTAATTATCACAAATAATTCTGGACAAGAAAAGGGAGCAGGTATTTATGTAGAATCATCTTCTTCGTATTTTAGTAACCTACAAATTATTTACAATACTGTTTCTTATGGAAGCGCAATCAGCGGAGGAGGTATTCACATTTATCAATCAAATATCACCATTGATTCCTCACTTATTAATAGTAATAATGCATTATATGGAGCTGGGATTTTTATATCAGGAGCTGGTTCTTTAAATATTTTTAATTCAACTATTTCAAATAATTCAAACTCATCTTGGGAGGGTGCTGGAATATATTATTTCGGTTCAGGCGGTACCTGTAAAAATGTGTTGTTTTCTGAGAATAATGTCTCTGGAGTAGGTAATAGTGGCTATGGGTCAGGTTTTGGAGTTTATAATTCTAATCCAATTTTTGAACAATGTACGTTTATTGATAATAATGGAGCTTGTGGTTACATTCATGGTGGCAGCAACCCAATTATCCGTAATTGTATATTTTATGATAATCCAGATGGTGCAATAAAATTTAATGGTGCAACTGCAGATATTACTTATAATAATTTTTTTAATAATGGTGCATCTACCTTTATTAATTTAACCAATCCTCTCCTTCTTTTTAATGGATTTTTAAATAATATTGGGGATTCCTGTGATATTTATTATAATATTCAAGTTGACCCATTATTTGTTAATACCGCTAATCAAGATTATCATCTCCAACTAAGTTCTCCATGTATTGATGCTGGGGACCCAATAAGTAATACAGACCCAGATGGTACAATTGCTGATATGGGATGTTATCCGTATTTTCAAGTGATAAGCGGTTGTATAGATTCATTTGCTTGTAATTATGATGCAAATGCTAATACAAATGATGGCAGTTGTTTATATCCTACGGCATCTATAGCTTCAGTGGGTGTTTTCTGTGATACATATACTTGGATAGATGGAGTAACTTACACGGCTAGTAATAATACAGCAACCCATACAGTAACAAATGCAGTGGGATGTGATAGTACAGTAACTTTAGATTTAACGATTACTAATTCTACAACATCAACAGTTACACAAGTAGCCTGTGATAGTTATATATGGTCTGTCAATGGTTTAACTTATACTGCATCAGTAAATGATACTGTAATAGGTGTTAATGCAGCAGGTTGTACTGAGACAAATATCTTGGATTTAACTGTAACAGGAAACCCTATATCAACAATTACACAGAATGGAATTGATTTGGAGGCAACAATATCAGATGCTTATATATGGAATACATCAGCAACAACACAAACAATTACGCCAACCGTTAATGGATGGTATTGGTGTGTAGTAACAGATGCTAATGGATGTATTGCTGATACTGCTTTTTATGAGGTAACAAATAT
>JABGVU010000105.1 GCA_018645865.1 Flavobacteriales bacterium | reverse complement strand
CGTGCATCTGTTGGGCTTTTGTCCCAATAGCTACAATCTCACCAGTTCTGATGTTTTTAGCAACAATTGAGGGTTCATCTACAACTACTTTATCGTTATGAATAATTAATGTATTTGCAGTTCCTAAATCAATTGCAATTGCTTCTTGCATAAAGTCAAACCATGCCATAATCTTTATTTTTTAGTGTTTAAAATGTCTAGTTCCAGTTAATACCATTGTCATATTATTGTTGTTGCAATAGTCAATTGATAGTTTATCGTTTATTGATCCTCCAGGTTGTATTACTGCTTTTATTCCTGCATTATTTGCTAATTCAACACAGTCAGGGAAAGGAAAAAATGCATCAGAAGCCATTACGCAACCATCCAAGTCAAATCCAAATTTTTTTGCTTTATCTACCGCTTGTTTTAATGCGTCTACTCTTGATGTTTGCCCAACTCCACTAGCAAATAACTGTTTCCCTTTTGCAAAAACAATAGTATTGGATTTTGTGTGTTTACATACCTTGGAAGCAAATACTAAATCCGATAATTGCTCTTGTGTTGGTGCGAGCTGAGTAGCAGTTACCATGTCAGTAATTGCATCACTTTTCAAATCTTTATCTTGGTATAATAGGCCATTAAGTGCAGTACGGAATTGTGCTTTTGGTAAGGCAACTTCATTTTGTTTTAAAAGTACTCTATTCTTTTTCTCTTTTAATAATTCAAGGGCATCAGCTGCAAATGAAGGGGCAATTAATACTTCATAAAATAATTTATTTATCTCTTTCGCAGTTTCTAAATCTACTTTTTTGTTGGTAATAAGCACTCCTCCAAAAGCAGAAGTAGGATCGCCAGCTAATGCGGCTGTCCAAGCGTCAAGTAAGTTTGCTCGGCTAGCTAAACCACAAGCATTGTTGTGTTTTAAAATCACAAAAGTAGTTTCGTTAAATTCAGCAATTAGGTGTACGGCTGCATCAACATCCAATAGGTTGTTGTAGGAAAGTTCTTTTCCGTTTAGCTGGGTAAACATAGCGTCTAAGTTCCCAAAAAAAGTACCTGATTGATGAGGGTTCTCACCGTAACGCAAAGTTTTTCCTTCACGGATACTTGCTTTGAATGCAGGTGTGTTTTCGGTATTAAAGTAATTGAAAATAGCAGTATCATAGTGAGAAGAAACATTGAATGCAGTACCTGCAAATCTCTTCCTTTCAACCATGTTTGTGCTGGCGCCATTATTGTTTAACATTTCTAATGTCTCAGCATACTGACTCATCTCGGAAATGATTAATACATCTTTGAAGTTTTTTGCCGCTGCACGTATTAATGAAATACCACCGATATCAATTTTTTCAATAATATCTTGTTTGCTAGCTCCTGATGAAACTGTTTTTTCAAAAGGGTAGAGGTCAACAATTACTAAATCAAATTCAGGGATGTTGTATTGTTCCAATTCCTGCTTGTCGCTTGCTAATTCTCTTCTGGACAGAATTCCACCAAATACATTTGGGTGTAAAGTTTTAACTCTTCCACCCAATATTGAAGGGTAAGTTGTTAGATCCTCTACACGATTTACAGCAATCCCTTGCTCTTCAATAAAGCTTTGTGTACCACCTGTTGAATAGATATTTACTCCAAGCTCATTTAATTGTTGCACAATGGGTGCTAGTCCTTTCTTATGGAATACGGAAATTAGTGCGTTTTTGATGGTTCTTTTTTCTGACATTTTTGTTTTTTAATACTACTTGCAATTTTACTTAAATCTTAGATCATTTAAAAATGATTGACTAGTAAAAAAATGATTGTTAATAAGTTATTTTATTATTGATAGTACGAAAATAGCTGTCAATTGTACTAGTTATTTATTTTGCTGTTTAAAATAAAATCCTCACCAAATTTGGCAGGTATTTTTTCTATTATGGTGAGATGTTTGGTGTTGTTATCTTTTCTTTATTGTATAGATAGATTCACTTTCGTTCCCAAAGAGATTTATTGCATAACTATTCTTTTCTAGACTATTCCATCATCATAGATGTAAAAGAGAGATTTAATATTAGTAATTTTTATTTTTCTTATCAATATTTTTTCTTTAAATTTTCTTGGTAAGCTATTCCAAAAACCAAACCTAATGCTATGCCTAAACCAACATTATCGTAAAGTGCACCAAATGCAACTCCAAAGCATAATCCAACTCCAATGTAGTAATCAGGGTTTTTATTTTTTATTTTCTTTTGATTGGAAGTTATTTTCATCTTAGTTGTTTGTTAAGAGATTGTTTTAATTCGAGCAAACTTAATCATAATTTATTTTTTAAGTATTTGAGTTTACTTTTCCTCATTTACTGAGTAATTTCCTTGCAAACCCCTAAAGCTCCCTCAATTGAATTGATGTTTTTAATGCGCATGGAAAGTTTCCCCTTTTTTTCAATCATCTCACAAGTCCCAAAATTAGGTTTTAAATAATCCAATGCTTGTTTAAACATTTCTGAGTTGTAGTAAGGTGAATCGGCTTGAGAGGGGAAGTAACCACGCATGCTATCATTCTTAAGTATAATGCGTTCAAAGCCAATTTTCTTGGCCACCCATCTTAGTCTTAGCGCATCACAAACATTATAAATTGCTTTTGGTGCTGTGCCGAATCGGTCATTCAGCCTGTCAATAAAAGCAATTATTTCTTCTTGCCCAGTAAAGTTGTTTAGTTCCTTGTATAGGTTCAATCGTTCACTTATATTGCTTACATAAGTGTCCGGAATTAAGATTTCTAAATCCGTTTCCAATTGACAATCTTTGACATAAAATATTTTTTTCTCGTCAGCAAATAAATCTTGGAATTTTTCTTGTTTCAATTCTTCTACTGCTTCATTTAATATTTTCTGATAAGTTTCAAAGCCAATATCATTAATAAATCCTGACTGGTCGGCACCTAACAAATCTCCTGCTCCTCTAATATCCAAGTCACGCATAGCAATTTTAAAACCACTGCCTAAAGTAGAGAATTGCTCTAGGGCAATTAATCGTTTCCTGCTTTCTTCCGAAAGGGTGTGTATGGCAGGGCTAATCAAATAGCAAAATGCTTTTTTATTGGAACGCCCAACTCTTCCTCTCATTTGATGCAAGTCACTTAGCCCAAAGTTATGGGCATTATTAATTATGATGGTGTTAGCATTCGAAACATCTACTCCATTTTCAATTATTGTGGTGGATACCAAAACATCAAAATCTCCCTCTATAAAGTCAATCATTAGTTCTTCCAATTTCTTGCCCTCCATTTGTCCGTGCCCAACTCTTATTTTTGCATCAGGACATAACTTTTGCAGTAAGCCCGATACTTCATTTATATTTTCAATTCTGTTGTGTACGAAAAACACTTGTCCGTTTCGTTCCATTTCATAACTAATGGCATACCTAATAGTTTCTTGGCTCATCCCAATTATTATCGTTTCAACTGACTGTCTGTTGGGGGGTGGGGTGTTTATTATTGACAAATCCCTAGCACCTAAAAGCGAAAATTGTAAAGTACGGGGGATAGGGGTTGCGCTTAGTGTAAGGGTGTCAATATTTTCTTTGAACACTTTAAGTTTGTCCTTTATGTTTACGCCAAACTTCTGTTCCTCATCAATAATAAGCAATCCTAAGTCTAAGAATTTTACATCTTTTCCCACTATTCTGTGTGTTCCAATTAGAATATCTACTTCTGCTCTGGCCACTCGTTCTAAAGTTTCCATTTGTTCTTTTGGGGTTTTAAATCGGCTGATATAGTCTAAAGTACACGGTAAATGTTTCAGTCTTTTTTTAAAAGTTTTGTAATGCTGTAAGGCTAGTATAGTTGTAGGGACTAATACAGCAACTTGCTTGCTGTCGGCTACTGCTTTAAAGGCGGCTCTTATGGCAATTTCAGTTTTCCCAAATCCTACATCACCACATATTAATCTGTCCATTGGCATTTCCTTTTCCATATCCTGTTTTATGTCAATGGTTGCTTTTATTTGATCAGGGGTGTCCTCATACATAAATGAAGCCTCTAGTTCATGTTGTAAATAAGTATCTGGAGTAAACTGAAACCCTTTTTGTGATTTCCTTTTTGCGTAAAGTTGTATTAAGTTAAAAGCAATTTGCTTAACTTTTTCTTTTGCTTTCTGTTTTGTTTTTTGCCAAACGGGTGACCCTAATTGATTAATTTTTGGTTCTATTCCTTCTTTCCCTGAAAATTTTGCAATTTTATGCAAGGAGTGTATGCTAATGTAAAGAATATCACCTTGCTTGTAAGTCAGTTTTATTACCTCTTGATATTTTCCGTTATTTTCTATTTTATGCAACCCTTCAAATCGGCCAACACCATGATCAATGTGCGTTACAAAATCCCCAATATCTAGTGAGGTAAGTTGCTTAATGGTAATTGCTTGATTGTTTGTAAATTTTGTTTTTGACTTAAACTTATGATAACGATCAAAAATCTGATGATCAGTATATATTGCTTGTTTGTTCGTGTAATCAATATACCCTTCATGCAAAGAAAATAGTATGCATTTATAGTTGAGTTCTTCTTCCGTATGTTCAAATATAGCATTGAATCGTTCTTCTTGCTCGTCTGATGAACAAAGAATAATATTGTCAATTCCTGCTTCTTTGTTTTTTAATAAATCCTCTTTTAGTAAATCGAATTGCTTGTTTATTTTGGTAAGCGGATTGGTATTTATCGTTATCGTTTTCTCTATTTCAAAGTAAGGGTGATTGCTATTTTCAATTACTAAAAATTGCTTAAGTTCCTTACTGAAATGATAGGCATTTGTGAATAAATATTCAGGGCTTATATGTTGAATCGCACTATCCGATACTTTATTGTATTGCTCGGTTGCTCTGTCAAAATAATCATCTAAAATTCCCTTGCTGTACTTGATGTCCTTAGTCCAGATTACTGAATTTTTGGGTAAATATTCTAAAAAACTTACTTGCGATTCTATACTCTTTTTTGCTTCCGTATTTGGGATGATTGTAATCTTATTTTCAGTACTAATTGAAAGTTGTGTGTTAATGTCAAAGGTTCGAATACTTTCAATTTCAGTATCAAAAAACTCTATCCTAAATGGGTTTTCATCTGCAAAGGAATAAACATCTAAAATACCACCTCTAATTGAGTATTGTCCTGCTTTAATTACAAAATCAATTTTTTGAAAGTTGAGGTGATCTAGCATTTCCTCCAAAAAATCAATGGCAATATCATCCTTAATTTTTAGGGTAACGGTGTGTTTCTTTAGCTCTTTTCTGCTGACTACTTTCTCTGATAAAGCTTCGGAATAGGTGACAATAATAGGGTTACGCTTATTGTTTAATTTATTAAGAACCTCAGATCTTAATAGAATGTTAGCATTATCGGTTTCTTCTATTTGGTATGCTCTTCTGTAGGATGCAGGGAAAAAGAAAATTTCATTCTTAAGTAGGTTTTCAATATCATTTGAAAAATAAGAAGCTGCCTCTTTATCTCTAAAAATAAACAGGTGAGGTTTCTTGCTTTTCCTAACCACAGCACTTGCCGTCATTGCAAATGAAGAGCCAATTAATCCTGTAAGCTGTATTTTGGTATGTTCTTTTTCTAACGCTAATTGAATTGCATTAGTCTGTCTTGGTTCACCAAAATAAGTTAGTAATGGGGCTTGTACTCCCAATTAAATGGCTTTGATTTCGTCAATCATATCTTTATACCAATCTAGAGTGATGTCAAAAGGTTTCCCTCCTTTTATTCTGCTAAAATCAATACAACTTAAAGTGTTGTTATTATCCTCATCCCAACCTACAACACCATTTTTACCGTTTAATGCACTTTGTACAGCATGGTCAGTCACTTCAAATATTAAATCCAAATCTGCTTGGTTTGCTTTTGATGAGCGCCCAAAATAACCACTTTTTTGTACTAATACTTTATTCGCATTCAAGCGTTTCCCTAACTGCTTTGCAAACCATTGTCCTGGGTTTAAGTCATCCAAACGAACATGTCCGAAAGCATCACGCAAAACAGTTTCTCCATTTTTTTCTGTTTCCCTAATAATAACATCTGTACCTGCACCTTCACTTAAAAACAGATTTACACAATCGTGCTTGTCCATTACTTTGTTTAGGCGTTCACATTCTTTGTCAAAATCAATTTCCTCTTCAGGTATTAAAACAGAGTGTACTTCCCATTTTTCTTTACTAAGTCCTATTTCAGGGATAAAATGTAAGTTGTTTAATCTTTTGCGATATTCTAATGCTGTAGCGGCTGTTAGCCATCCACAATCCCTTCCCATTACTTCATGAATAATAAGTTGCCTGTCAGAAGTTGTATTTTCATTGGCTACATTTTCAAAGAAGATAGCGCCTTGCTCGGCAGCTGTCCAAGCCCCTAAAGTTTGTGCTATTGGATAAACATCATTATCTACTGTTTTTGGCAAACCTACTACTGTTAAGTTATAGTTATTTGCTTTTAAATAGTTGGATAAATCAGCAGCCGTTATATTGGTGTCGTCTCCACCAATAGTATGTAAAATTGTAATATCATCTTTCACTAATTGATTGGCAGCAACTTCTAATGGATTTTCTCCTTCTTTTACATATCCCTTTTTTATGCAATCATCAATATTGGTAAGTTTTACTCTACTATTACCTATTGGAGAGCCTCCAAATTGATAAAATTTATTGGTATTTCCTAAAAGTGATTTTGGGAATGAAATAGAATCCCCTAAAAGCAATCCTTTATATCCGTTTAAATATCCTATAATTTCAGCCTTAGGATATTTGCTTAAATAATTTTCAGTTAATCGACCAATAGAGGCTGATAAACAAGGTGCAATACCACCTGAAGTTAGGAATGCTATTTTCATTTTATGGTTTTTATACACTGCAAATATCTAAAATTTTAAAGTATTTGATGAAAAAATAATCTTTACTTTGTAACTGATTTTAAATAGAAAATGATAAAAGTATTTAAGTTTGGAGGTGCGTCAATCATGGATGTTCAAAACATCAAAAATGTAGGAAATATCTTGCAAAAATATGATAGTCAGGAATTGGTAATTGTTTTTTCAGCAATAGGGAAGGTTACTAATATGTTGGAAGATGTTGTTGATTCTTATGTTCAAAAATCAGTTAACACGAATGATGTTTTGCAGAAAGTAAAAGATTTTCATTCTGCTATCTTAAACGGTATTTTTAAAGAAGATCATCCAATCTTTGATATTGTAAATAATCTGTTTGTTGAAATAGAGTGGGTGTTGGAAGATGAGCCTAATCAGTATTATGCCTATGATTATGATCAAATTGTTTCTGTTGGAGAGTTTCTATCTACTCAAATTATGAGTGCTTATTTGCAGCAAATTGGTTTTGAAAATACTTGGTTAGATGTTAGGGATTTAATTCGTACAGATAACACACACCGAAATGCAAAAGTAGACTGGGAAACTACTGCAGATTCGATTAAGCGTAATGTAAAAACAAAACATTGTGTCACCCAAGGTTTTTTGGGTTGTACTTCCGAGAATTTTACTTCAACATTAGGGAGGGAAGGAAGTGATTTTTCCGCTTCTATTTTAGCATTTTGCTTAGACGTATCAGAAGTAGTAATTTGGAAAGATGTGCCTGGAATTATGAATGCGGATCCTCGGTATTTTTCGGATGCAAAATTATTAAGTCAAGTTTCTTTTGATGAGGCAATAGAGTTAGCTTTTTATGGTGCGAAAGTGATACATCCCAAAACAATTCAGCCCTTAAAACAAAAAAATATCCCATTAAGAATTAAATCTTTTATTAACCCAGATGCTGAGGGTTCTATTATCAATAGTAAGGTAGATAAATCAAGTGATATTCCTTCCTTTATTGTTAAGGAAAATCAGATATTAATTTCAATTTCTGATGTGAATTTATCATTTATTGTAGGAAATCATATGAATCAAATCTTTTCTCTTTTGGCTAAAAATAATGTTGAGGTTAACTTGATGCAAAATTCAGCGGTTTCTTTTTCAATTTGTGTGGATAATGATCAACATAAGATTCCTCAGTTATTAAAGGATTTTCAACAGTTTTATGATGTCTTGTACAATGTTGATTTAAGTCTGTTTACAATAAGACATTATACTGATAATTATTTTGATTCCTTTTTACATGATAAGGATGTTATTTTAGAGCAGAAATCGCGCAACACTATACAACTCATTGTTAGATAAGTTTTATAACCCCTTTATTCTGTATCTTTGTACCCTTAATAATATTAGATGAAAGAATCTCATACTTTTCATATCCCAGTAATGGGAACATCTTTTACGGCTGACTCTGCTTTAAAAGTAGCGCATTATGGCATTAATACTGTAATTGCATTGGCTGATGATGTTTTGTTGGAACGCCTTAGGAAATATTATAGTGGATTAAATAATTTTTCTTATGAAGAAATAAAGAATAATACTAAAGATTATCGTGCAGATAGAATTACTTCTTATCTGAATATGGTAAATAAAATTACTTCAGCAAAGTTTATGGAGTTTACTTCAGCAACTAAAGATAAATTTGAAGAAGTAAAAAAATACTTTGCCATGCTACCTGACACAAATCATTTGAAAAAGGAGTTCAATAAATTAATTGAAAACTCATTTAGCTTTGAAGATTTATCAGTATGGTTGAAAGATAATCTTTCAATGGGAAGTATTGATGTAAACATCATGACGAAAGTTGATAAAAAAAATTACTTTAAAAAAGAAGAATTACCATCAGAATATAATGATGCTCATGCGGGCTTAAGAGGATATGCTCATTCTGATTTATCATCATCCGTAATTTTTTCTGCTGGTATGAATCCAAGATTATATGGATATATTGCTCAGTTTGATGATTTTTTCCCAGATGCAAATGGGGATATTAAAAAGAAAATAATTCTTAAAGTTTCTGATTACAGATCAGCAATTATACAAGGTAAATTTTTGGCTAAAAAAGGAATTTGGATTTCGGAGTATCGTATTGAATCAGGTTTAAATTGTGGAGGTCATGCTTTTGCAACTGATGGATATTTAATGGGACCAATCCTAGCTGAGTTCAGAGATAGAAGGCAGGAGTTAGTTGATGAGCTTTATGCTGTATGTAGCCTAGCATTAGAAGCGAATGGAAGGGTTGTGCCTAATGATACTTTAGCAATTACAATTACTGCACAGGGTGGTGTTGCTACTGCTGAGGAACATAATTTTTTAATTGATCATTATAAATTAGATACCGTAGGTTGGGGTACACCTTTTTTATTGGTTCCTGAAGCAACTACAGTAGATGCTGCGACACGTAAACAATTGCAAGATGCAAAGGAAAAAGATTTGTATTTAAGTAATGTTTCTCCTTTAGGAGTTCCGTTTAATAACCTGAGAAACTCATCTAAAGATGTTGAAAAATTTAATAAAATTGAAGAAGGCAAACCAGGAAGCTCTTGCCCTAGGAAGTTTTTGGCATTGAGTAATGAATATGGTACTGAGGGGGTTTGTACAGCTTCTCGTTTATTTCAAAAGAATAAAATTGATGAACAAGGTATTTCTGATCAGATTACAGATAAAACCTGTTTATGTATGGGTTTAGCTGCAACTGCAGTAATCAATTATGGAGTTGAAACACGTGAAAGTAAAGGAGTTTCTATTTGCCCAGGTCCTAACATGGCATATTTCAATCAGGAACTAACGTTACAAGATATGTCACATCATATTTATAATGGTGATGAGGGGATTGTTCGTGCTGACCGACCTAATATGTTCATTAATGAATTAGGAATGTACCTTACCTATTTGTCTGAAAAAATTGAGGAGCATAAGAATGATTGGAAAAAAAAATCAGGGCGATATCTGAATGATTTTATCAATAATATGAATGAAGGTATTACTTACTATGAAGGAATGTTTAATTCAGTTGGCACTACTTTTAGTAGCGTAAAGGATGCTGCATATCAATCTTTAAATGATGCGGTTGAAAGCATGAAAAAAATGGAAGCTGAAATAGATGTTCTTATTGAGGAAAATCAGAGATAAATTTATTGAGTAAAACTTCAGCAATTTTTAGATTACTTTCCTTAGTCCAGCCAGCAATGTGAGGAGATAGAATTATATTTTTTGAATTTATCAAGTATTGCATGTCGGAGTTTAATTCTTCTTTGCTTAAGTTTTCAAATGAAGTTTCTTCGTATTCCAATACATCTAAACAAGCTCCTTTTATTTTTCCGCTTTCTAAAGCTCTAACCAAATCTTTTGTATTTACGCATTTTCCTCTGGCTGTATTTATCAGATAAATATCTTTTTCAAAACTATTTATAAAATTATCATTTACCAAATATGTAGTTTCTACTAATAATGGAATATGTAAACTTACGATATCTGCATCTTTGAAAATATTTTCCATAGTGCTCTTATAAGAATAGTCCTTTAGGTATTTATCGTAAGCTAATATTGTTACATTAAATCCTTTTAAAACCTGAGCAAAAGCCGATCCATTGTTTCCATATCCTATCATTGCAACCGTTTTTCCAGCAAGTTTTATGCCTCTATTTCCTTCTCGTTCCCAAATTCCATTGCGTACTTCTTGGTCTGCTTTATTCAAATTATTAAATAAGGAAAGTAACATGCCTAATGCGTGTTCGGCAACTGCTTCTCTGTTGCCTTCAGCTGCATTATAACAATGTATGTTTTTATTTTCAGCATAATCTACATCAATATTTTCCAAGCCACTTCCAGCTCGAGCTATGAATTTTAAGTTGCTTCCACAATCAATAAATTGCTTATCAATTTTGAATCTACTTCTGATGATTATCCCCTGATAATTACTGATTATTCCTTCAATTCCATCTTTACTTTCTTCGTAAGCCGTATCGCAAATGTGATTTTGTTTTTCGAGTTCTTGCTTTAACAAAGGATGTACGATATCAATAAAAAGGATTCTCAATTTTAGTTTTGTTGGTTTTTGTTTTCTTTGGGTTAGCTCATTAGTAACTGTCCAATCCAAAAATAGATGAATAAACCCAATACATCATTTACGGTAGTGATAAAAGGCCCAGTTGCTAAGGCAGGGTCAATCTTGTATTTTTCTAAAGTTAGTGGGATGAATGTGCCAAAAATAGCTGCAAAAACAATTACTGCTAGTAATGAAATGCTTACAGTTAGACTGAGTTCCATGCTGTATCCTAGACCAAATGCTGCCACAAGAATTATAATGGAACAAATAATTCCGTTTAATAAACCCACACCTAGTTCTTTGATTAATTTTTGAACAATATTTTCCATTTTTAAGGAATCGTTAGCCAATCCTTGCACAACAATTGCTGCAGATTGTACGCCTACATTGCCTCCCATTGCAGCAATTAATGGAATAAAAAATGCCAATTCAAAATTATTTTTTAAATCAGAAATTCCAATGACTTCTGCACCTAATAATCCCCCCATCATTCCGATGAGTAACCATGGTAATCTTGCCCTGGTAAGTTCCCAAACACTATCGCTACTTTCTACATCTTCCGATATACCAGAAGCCATTTGGTAATCTTTTTCTGCTTCTTCTTTTACTACATCCATTACATCATCAAATGTAATTCTGCCGATTAGTCGGTTAAAATCATCAACAACTGGCAAGGCAATTAGATCGTATTTAGTTAAGATGTTAGCTACATCTTCATCATCCTCAGTTGCTTTAACCGATACAATATCGGTATTTATAATATTCTTAATTGCCGATCCTTTTTCGGCCAATAATAATCGCCTTAGTGATAATGAGCCTAATAATTCATTGTCATCATCTACTACATATATAGTGTATACTTTTTTCACGTCCCCTGCTTGCTTCCGCATTTCTTTAAGGCATTGTAGGGTGTTCCAGTTGTTATTTACTTTAATCAATTCTTTTGCCATTAATCCCCCTGCTGTATCTTCAGGATAGGTTAATAAATCACTAATATCACTGGCATGTTCAGTGTCCTCAATTAGTGAGAGCACTTCTTCTTTTTTATCTTCTGATAATTCTCCAATTAAATCAGCAGCATCATCCGATTCTAGGTTATCAATTACTTCTTTAGCAATTTCCTTAGCTGTTAAGTCGGATAAAAGATCTTCCCTAGTATCATCTTCAAGTTCTACTAGTATTGCAGCTGATTTTTCTTCTTCAATTAGGTCGAATAAAACATGAGCATCATCTATTGCTATATCTTCAATAATTTCCGCAATATCAGCAATGTGCAAATTGGCAAGCATTACACTTAATTTTGCTGAGTTATTGCTTTCAATTAAGGCTGTTATTTGCTCAATATAGGCACTATTTATTTCTATTCTATCCGACATGATTGGTTAGTTTTATGAAATCATCAACTGATAATTGCTCTGCTCGTAAAGAGAGTAAATGTTCTATCTCACTTTCATTTATTAAAGTAAAAGGTTTTAATGCGTTCCTTAATGTTTTTCTTCTTTGGTTATACCCTGTTTTTACTACTCGTTTAAATTTCTGCTCGTCAACAGTGAGTTCTTTTCTGTTATTTCTAACTAATTTTATAACTCCTGACTTTACTTTTGGTGGTGGAGTAAATACATCTTCATTTACTGTGAAACAATATTCAATATCATAAAATGTTTGTAAGAAGACAGATAGAATTCCCCTTTTCTTTCCTTTTTTAGAAACAATTCTTTCAGCTACTTCCTTTTGAAACATACCAATTACTTCTGGGATTTGATCCCTATTTTCAAAAGTTTTAAATAGTATTTGTGAAGAAATGTTATAAGGGAAATTACCAATCAATGAAAAGGGGTAAGGGTATTTTTCTTTTAATTTAATTTGCAAAAAGTCCCCCTCATGCACACTTAATTTAGGGTAATTTAATCTGAGATAGTTAACACTTTCTGTATCAATTTCTACCACTTCACTAGTAAAATCGTTATTTACCAAAAACTGAGTAAGCACTCCCATTCCAGGACCTATTTCTACTACATTTTTTGTTCCTTTACTTAATAAATCAGTGATATCAAAAGCTATTTGTTCATCATTTAAAAAATGCTGGCCTAAATGTTTTTTAGCTCTTACATTCTTCATTACACTTTTTTTAATCGTTTAAAAAGCTCTGAAGCAAAAACGAAATCATTTAATTCTTTATTGTTGGAATTTAATAGCTCATCTTTATTTCCTTTCCACCATATTTCTCCTTTATTGATAAAGGTAATGTTTTCGCCAATTTCCATTACAGAGTTCATATCATGAGTATTTACAATAGTCGTGATGTTATATTCTTTGGTAATTTCTTGTATTAGGTTGTCAATAATAATAGCTGTTTTTGGATCAAGACCTGAGTTCGGCTCGTCACACAACAAGTATTTAGGTTGCATTACTATTGCTCGAGCAATAGCAACTCTTTTTGTCATACCTCCACTTAGTTCAGAAGGCATTAACCTATTTTTTCCTTCCAATTTCACTCTCTTAAGACAGAAGTTTACTCGCTCTAATTTTTCTACATCTGTTTTTTTTGTAAACATATTAAGAGGAAACATAATATTTTCTTCAACACTCATGTAATCGTACAAAGCCCCTCCTTGAAAAAGCATGCCAATTTCTTGTCTTAGTAGTCTTTGTTTTTTTGTTTTTATGGCGTTAAAATCTACTCCATCAAACAGTACAGTTCCGCTATCTATTTTGTGTAATCCTATTAATACTTTGATAAGGGTAGTTTTCCCTGAACCACTCTCTCCAATTATTAGGTTTGTTTTACCTCTTTCAAAAAGGAAGGATACATTTTTTAATACATGATTGTTTCCAAAATGTTTTTCAATATTTTGTATTTCTATCATGATAAAATAATATCGGTTAATATATAATTGAATAATAGTATGAGTATGCTACTACTCACAACAGCAGTCGTGCTTGCTTTACCAACAGCTATTGCTCCTCCTTTAGTATGGTAGCCAAAATATGCTGAAACAGTTGATATTATAAATGCAAAGAATATGGTTTTTATAATTGCATAACTAATATAGAAAGGAGTAAATTCATATTTTAGGCCGTACATAAAATCGGCTGTTGTTATATTAGTCGAAAGCCCGCCTACCCAAGCCCCAACCATGCCTACCCCCATGCTTATAATGATAAGAAAAGGAAAAAAGAAAACGGCTGCAATAACTTTCGGTAAAATTAGAAAAGAGGCTGAATTAATTCCCATTATTTCAAGTGCATCAATTTGCTCAGTAACTCGCATACTACCTAACTCTGAAGCAATACTTGACCCTACTTTCCCTGCTAATATTAATGATATCATAGTTGGTGAAAATTCTAAAATCAAAGAATCTCTACTTGCTAAGCCAACCAGGTAAGAAGGTAATAGAGGATTACTCATGTTAATAGAAGTTTGTATGCTTACTACAGCACCTACAAAAAATGAAAGAATTATTACCAGACTTACTGAGTTAAGTCCAACTTTCTCCATCTCTAGTGATAACTGTTTTCTGAAAACACTCCAATTCTTTGGTTTACTTATGACTTTCTTCATCATAATAAAGTAAAGCCCTAGGTGGTGAAGTAGTTTTGTCATATTGGCTAAAATTAAGTAATTTATTTAGATTTGCATATGATTATAAAAATACAAAAATATCATCTTTTTTTGATCTTAGCATTATTCTTTTTTACCGCTTGTGGTGTTACCAAAAAAAATGGGTGTAATACTTGTCCAAATTTCTCATTAACTCAAATTCATCAGAAATAATATTTAGCTCCAATTTATTTTAGATTGATTCTAAATAGTTATATTTGTCCCATGCAAAAATTAGCAGATTTAAAGGTGGGTACAAAATGTCAGATGTGTATGATTTCTGATCCGGAATTAGAGCAAAAGTTATTAGAAATGGGTTGCACACCTGGTGAGAAAATTCAATTGATAAGAAAAGCTCCTTTTGGAGGACCTATCGCCATTTTAGTATCTTCTTATATTCTGAGTATCAGAAAATATGATGCTGAAAAGATTGCAATTAAACTAATAAAAAATGAATAGAGAGCAAGTTAAAATTGCTCTGGCAGGAAACCCAAATTCAGGAAAAACAACTTTGTTTAATGCTCTAACGGGGTTAAAACAAAAAGTTGGAAACTATCCTGGTATTACGGTAGAAAAGAAACTAGGTAATGCTAAACTCCCAAATGAAATAGATGCTAAGATTATTGATTTACCAGGAACATATTCTTTATTTCCAAAATCAATGGATGAAAAAGTTGCACAACAAATCCTGTGTAATGATGAGAATGTTGATTATCCTGATGTAACAGTTGTTATTGCTGATGCAACTAACTTAAGGCGTTCAATATTCTTGCTTACGCAAGTTATTGATCTAAATATGAGTGTTGTATTAGCCTTAAATATGGTAGATATTGCAACTAAAAAAGGGATAATTGTTAATGTAGACTTACTTAGTAAGGAATTAGGTGTTCAGGTAGTTGCCATCAATGCCCGAAAAAGAAAAGGAATTGAAAGTTTAAGAGAGTCAATTATTAATGCAATAGATAAAAAACCACTTAAGCCGTTTTTATTTGTACGAAAACTGTTTAAAGATCTTATTGAAAAGGCTAATAAAATAAGAGGGAAAGAGAATGATTACGCTTCATTTTTGGCACTTTGCAAACAAGAACTTGGAGGAGAAGTGGTAAACAGGTGTGCTTTAAATCAGCTATGTAAAGCTCTTGATATTATACCTGAAAGAGTGCAAGCGAAGGAAACTGTTAAACGTTACAAAGCTATTGACAAGATTATTTACCAAACAGTTAAGCAAGGTAAGCCAACAGGTAAATATCAGATTACTAAAAATATTGATGATGTTTTAATTCATCCTATTTTGGGTTATGTCGTTTTCCTTATGATTCTGTTTTTATTATTTCAATCTGTGTTTTCTTGGTCAGCCTATCCTATGGAAGTGATAGATAGCTTCTTTACTAATTTATCTGTTTGGATTGCTAATGCTTTGCCACCAGGAATGCTGAATGATTTATTAGTTAATGGGATTTTAGCAGGACTAGGTGGAATTGTGATTTTTGTTCCTCAAATTGCTTTTTTGTTTGCATTTATTGCTTTTTTGGAGGATACAGGATACATGGCTAGGGTGAGTTTTATAACCGATAAATTGCTTAGAAATGTTGGCCTTAACGGAAGATCAATTATTCCTTTATTGAGTGGTGCTGCTTGTGCTGTTCCTGCTATTATGTCGGCACGAACTATTTCTTCATGGAAAGAAAGGTTGATTACCATTATGGTAACACCACTCATGTCTTGTTCGGCAAGGCTCCCTGTTTACACTATAATTATTGGTATGATTATTCCTATTGAGGAATTCAGAGGTTTTAATTTGCAAGGTTTGGTATTGATGGCCTTTTATTTACTAGGTTTTATGGCTGCCATTGCTATTGCTTTTGTAATGAAATTTATAATAAAATCAAAGGAGCGTTCTTATTATATTATGGAAATGCCCTCTTATAAGATGCCAGATTGGAAAACGGTATTGTATACTATTGTCGAAAAGGTAAAAATATTTTTGTTTGATGCAGGTAAAATTATCATTGCAATTTCCATAGTACTATGGGGGCTTTCTTCTTTTGCTCCAGGTAATAAATTTGAAAAAATCGAGGAGCAATGGGCAGGAAAAGCAGATAGTGAAATGCATATTGCAGCAGAAAAGTTAGAAGTTTCCTATGCAGGAATGATTGGTAAATCAATTGAGCCGGCTATTAAACCTTTAGGTTTTGATTGGAAGATTGGGATTTCTTTAATTACTTCTTTTGCTGCTCGCGAGGTGTTTGTGGGTACTATGTCCACTATTTATAGTGTGGGAGATGAAAATATTCAATCCATACAGGAACGAATGAAAAATGTAAAAAATCAGGAAACTGGTGAAGCATTTTTCACACCAGCAGTTGGGATTTCCTTAATGCTATTCTATGCTTTTGCTATGCAATGTATGAGTACTTTAGCAATTGTTTACAGAGAAACAAAACACTGGAAATGGCCAGTTATTCAATTCTTTTATATGGGGGCTTTAGCTTATTTATCTAGCTTTATTACCTACCAGTTATTAAGTTAATGTATACTTTTCACTCATTTGTTCCTTTAGAAAGCAGAGAAACTGTGCAGGCTTGGATAGATGAATTAGGCGTTGATTTACTAATTAAAAATCCAAGGAAAACTAAGTTGGGAGACTTTAAAGTACAGCATGGTAAGCTATCTATTAGTGTAAATAATAATTTAAACCCTTATTCTTTTCTGATTACATTAACGCATGAATTAGCTCATGCTTTTGTTTATACAAAACACAGTAGTAAAGTATTACCGCATGGTTTACAATGGAAAAAAACTTTTAAATCTATGTTGTTAAATTTTCTTCATCTCTTTCCAGAAGACATCAATAAAGTATTGAGCTTATATTTATTAAATCCTAAAGCTTCAACTTTAACAGATATTAGACTTTCAACAGTGTTAAGAAAATATGATAAGCAAAAAGGAATAACCATTACTGATATTCTGGAAGGAGATAAGTTTAAGACTAGTAATGGTAAAGAATTTAAAAAGGGAAAAAAATTAAGAAAAAGATTTAGTTGTAAGGAGAAAGATACAAATAGAGTTTATTTATTTCATCCACTAGCAGAAGTGAATAGAATACAATAAATCTAATTTATTTTTGTTTTAGTTTTGCGATATTAAAAATAAGAAATATAAAAATGAATAAGAATAATTATGCAGTAATTATGGCTGGGGGGATAGGTTCTCGTTTTTGGCCAATGAGCAAGGTAAGTTTACCAAAACAGTTTCTGGATATATTAGGCACAGGAACTACATTAATTCAGCAAACGTTTAGACGATTACAAAAAATATGTCCTACTGAGAATATTCTTATTGTCACTAATAAGAGTTATAAAATCTTATGTCAGGAACAATTGGCTGATGTAGTAGAGAAAAATATTTTATGTGAACCAGCAATGCGTAATACAGCACCTTGTGTAGCTTATGCAGCATTTAGAATTCAGAACGAAAATCCTGATGCAAATATGATTATTGCAGCTTCTGATCACATCATTACAAAGGAAGATGAATTTGTGCGAGTGATAAATGATTGTTTGGAATTAAGTGCGGCTAATGATATATTGTTAACTATCGGGATTAAACCAACTAGACCAGATACAGGTTATGGGTATATTCAGTTTGCGGAAGAAGGTTTACTTAATTATAAAAAGGTGAGAAAAGTGAAAACTTTTACAGAAAAACCAAATCAAGAATTGGCTCTTAATTTTCTAAATAGTGGTGATTTCCTTTGGAATTCGGGTATGTTTGTGTGGAGTGCTAAATCAATTACTTTAGCGTACCGTAAGTACCTCTATGATATGTATACTGTTTTTGAGGAAGGTAAACCCTTCTATAATAGTGAAAAAGAAAAAGAATATATTGATAGAGTTTTTCCTGGTTGTAAAAATATTTCTATTGATTATGGTATTATGGAAAAATCGGATAAGGTATTTGTTTACCCAGCTAGTTTTGGGTGGAGCGACTTAGGTACTTGGGGTTCTTTGTATATGCATCTAGATATGGATGAAAATAAGAATGCTGTCTTAGGAGATAAGGTGATGTTGTATAATTCTTCAGATAATATTGTAAATGTACCAAAAGAGAAGGAAGTAGTATTACAGGGATTAAATGGTTATATTGTTGTGGAAAGTGATGGCACTTTACTTGTTTGTAAAAAAGAAGATGAACAACAAATAAAACAATTTGTTGCTGATATGAAATTGAAAATCCTGACAAGTAAATTGTAATTATCCTTGTAGTTTGTTATTTTATTTATATTCTTTTAATAAATAGATTTTTATAATCCTCCACACATATCTTCAGGACGTACCCATTCGTCAAATTCTTCAGCAGTAAGGTAGCCTAAATTAATACTTTCTTCTTTTAAAGTTGTGCCATTTTGATGAGCAGTTTTAGCAATTTTAGCTGATTTTTCATAACCAATCTTAGTATTTAATGCGGTAATTAACATTAAGGAGTTATTTAAATTCTTTTTTAGGTTTTCGTAATTTGGTTCTATTCCTTGAGCGCAATTTTTGTCAAATGAAACACAAGCGTCTCCAATTAAAAGAGCTGATTGTAAAAAGTTTGCTGCCATTAGAGGCTTGAATACATTTAATTCATAATGTCCTTGCATTCCTCCAACTGTAATAGCTACATCATTTCCCATTACTTGTGCGCAAACCATAGTGATAGCTTCACATTGTGTAGGATTTACTTTTCCTGGCATGATGGATGATCCTGGTTCATTAGATGGAATAATAATTTCACTAATTCCACTTCTTGGTCCTGACGCTAACATTCTGAAGTCATTAGCTATTTTATTTATTGAAACAGCTAATTGCTTTAAAGCACCATGGCTTTCCACTATTGCATCATGAGTAGCTAAAGCTTCAAATTTATTTTCAGCACTTACAAACGGTAATTTTGTGAAATCAGCTATATATTGTGCTACTAGATCAGAATATCCAGTAGGCGTATTAATCCCTGTCCCTACAGCTGTCCCTCCTAAAGCTATTTCTGATAAATGATTTAAAGTATTATCCAATGCTCTTAATCCATGATTTAATTGTGAAACATAACCAGAGAATTCTTGCCCTAAAGTAAGTGGAGTTGCATCCATTAAATGAGTACGCCCAATTTTAACTACTTTATTGAAAGCTACTGATTTTGCCTCTAAGGTATCACGCAATTGTTCTATTCCAGGGATTGTTTTTTCAATAATCACTTTGTAAGCTGCAATATGCATTCCTGTTGGGAAAGTATCGTTTGAGCTTTGTGATTTATTAACATCATCATTTGGGTGAATTGCTTTAGTTTCATCCTCCAATGTTCCTCCATTTATAACATGAGCACGATTAGCAATTACCTCATTGGTATTCATATTACTTTGCGTTCCACTTCCTGTTTGCCAAATTACTAAAGGAAATTGATCGTCATGTTTTCCATCCAATATTTCGTCACAGACTGTTGAAATTAGATCTCTTTTATCTTCAGAAAGAATACCTAATTCACAATTGGTATGAGCGGCTGCTTTTTTAAGGTAAGCAAAACCATAAATTACTTCTAAAGGCATGCTTGCGGTAGCACCAATTTTAAAGTTGTTTCTGCTTCTTTCTGTTTGGGCTCCCCAGTATTTATCAGAAGGAACCTTTACTTCTCCCATTGTGTCTTTTTCTATTCTATATTTCATCTTAAAATGTTTTGATATTCTTTTTTGTTATTGTTAATTTGCTGCAAAATTAATGATTATGAAATTTCTAGGCTTTTTAATATTTGTATTTGTTTTCTTAATGGCTTTTTGGTGTATTATTTTCCTTGCTAGCGTTATTCCTTACTTTATTTTTGTTTGGGCAAAAGAAGGGAAGTTGGAAGAATACCAAACACCTTCCTAAGCAAACAAGCTTAGCACCTTTTCAGGTGGTCTTCCTATAATGCCGTACTGTTCATTTATCACAATTGGTCGTTCAATTAATTTAGGGTTTCTTTCCATTGCTTTGATAATTTCAACATCAGTCATTTCTTTTCCTTTATAATTATCTTTCCATATTTGTTCATTTTTACGGACTAATTCAATTGGTTTAATCGCTAATTTCCCTAAAATTTCTTTTATTTCATCAAAACTTAAAGGGTTTTTTAAGTATTCAATTATTTTGAGATCAGTGGTTTCTTTCTCAAGAAGAGCAAGTGTTTGTTTGCTTTTACTACATCTTGAATTGTGGTATATTTGTATATTCATTATCTCTGTCCAAATTTCATTAAATATGCTTTTATAAAAGTATTTAAGTCTCCATCTAAAATTTTTTCAGGATTAGAAGATTCATAGCTGGTACGTAAATCTTTTACCATTTTGTAAGGATGTAAAACATAACTTCTTATTTGAGATCCCCATTCAATCTTCTTTTTTGATCCCTCCAGGTTACTCTTTTCTTCTTGCTTTTTTCTTATCTCTAGTTCATAAAGTTGAGATTTCAGCAGTAGTATTGCTTTTGCTTTATTTTCTAACTGGGATCTAGATTCTGAATTTTCAATGGTTATTCCTGACGGTTCATGTTTTAAACGAACGGCTGATTCAGTTTTATTAACTCCTTGTCCTCCAGCACCACTTGCTCTAAAAGTATCCCAGCTTATTTCTGATGGATCAATTATTACCTCAATACTATCATCAGCAAGTGGATAAACAAATACTGATGCAAAAGTGGTGTGTCGCTTAGCATTAGAATCGAATGGGGAAATTCGCACTAACCTATGAACGCCATTTTCTCCTTTTAAGTGTCCAAAAGCAAAATTTCCCTCTATTTCAATAGTAACTGATTTTATACCTACGGGTTCGGCTTTTTGTAAGTCAAGGGTTTTAACTTTGTACTTATTTTTTTCTCCCCACATTAAATACATACGCATTAGCATTTCTGCCCAATCTTGTCCTTCGGTCCCTCCAGCTCCTGGGTTTATGGTTATAATTGCCGACATACTGTCTTCTTCAGCACTCAACATATTTTTAAACTCTAATTCTTCAACTATTGATCTTGTTTTTTGAAGTTGTGTTTCAAGTTCATCTTCACTTGCTTCAAGTTCAAGTAGAACGGAAAGCTCATCTATATTAGTAACTACTGAATTATATGACTTTAGCCAACTCTTAAGCACACTTAGTTTCTTAAGTATGATTTGTGCTTTTTTAGGGTTGTTCCAAAAATTATTTTCTTGCGATTCTGCAGTAAGAGAATTTGCTTTTTTTTGTTTCTCGGCAATATTAATAAACTTATAAAGTTCATCCTGTCTTTTAATAAGTGCTTTTATTTGATCTTGGCTAACCATTGGTCAAAAGTAATTATTTATCACTTAATTCTCTTATTTTATCCCACACCAAATTATTTTCAAATCCTCTCTGTATCAAAAAGTTTGCAATTTTTGTTTTTCTGATAAATTGATTTTTGTCTTTTATACTACTTTCTTTCTGATAAAATAATCTTTCAAGTACAAGATTATATTCCTTTTCATCAATTTCTTTTAGTCCTGTGTTTATACATATACTTGAAATCTTTTTTCGTTTTAGTTCATTAATTATTTTGCGTTTTCCCCAGTTTTTTATCCTAAATTTACCCCTGCAAAAGGAAGCCGAAAACCGTTCTTCATCAATAAACTTATCAGTAATCAATATTTCTAGGATATGACCCTTTGTTGCTTGTTGCAGTCCCCATTCTCTTAGTTTTTGTAATACATCCCATTGACACCTATCTTGCAAAGCACAATAATTTTTGATGCGCTCAATAGAAATATTGATATCATAAACTCTTTTATTGTGCATTTCCCAAAGATATTAAATCTGATTATAAATATTACTTTTGTGGCCATGCAAAACAAACAGGCAATTACTCTTTTATTCTTGGCAAATATTATTTCTGGTTTAGCCCAGGGAATTAGTATGGTTGCTATTCCTTGGTATTTCGTTAAAGTAGTTAGTCGCCCTGAAGTTTTTGCCTCTGCTTATATTATAATTACTTTCCTTACTTTGTTTTGGGGTTTGTATGCTGGATCTTTAATTGATAGGTACTCTAGGAAACATCTCTTTATTACTATTAATATGGTATGTGGTCTCTGTATTGGAAGTATTGCTTTGTATGGTTTTCATGCGGCTCATTTAACTGATTTTTTTGTCATCCTAGTTTTTGGTATTACCATCTTTAATTACAATGTGCATTATCCTAATTTGTATGCTTTTGGACAGGAGATTACTGAGCCAAAAAATTATGGGAAATTAAATTCTTATATTGAAGTGCAGGGACAAACTACTTCAGTTTTAGCCGGAGCTTTTGCAGCTTTATTACTTACAGGCACTCAAAATAATGTTTTGGAAATTGCAGGGTTTTTTTTTGTTCTTCCATTTGATATTAAAGCTTGGAAAATTTATGAAATTTTTCTTTTGGATGCGTTTACTTATATATCTGTAATTTTTATTTTCTTGATGATGAAATACAAACCCATTACTAAAGATGTACTGCAGAAAGGAAGTTTGTTCTCTCGCCTGAAGGGTGGTGTTTTGTATTTGAAAGAAAAGCCTATAATCTTTATTTTTGGATTTCTTTCTTATATGCTTTTTGCCTTTACTTTGGTTGAGGTACATGTTTTACTTCCCTCTTATGTACATCAGTTTTTGAAAATGGATGGGAATGTGTATGCATCTGCGGAAATCTATTATTCTATTGGAGCGATACTTTCAGGAGTATTAGTATTGAGAGTATTTAAGAAATTAAATACTGTGACTTCTATTGTTTTGTTGCTGATAGTTGTTTCTGTTGCTTTTTATGCTATGGCAATTTATAATGTGCTTTGGGTCTTCTTTTTAGGGAACTTGATACTTGGAATTGCTAATTCAGGAGTGAGAATTTTAAGAACAACTTATCTTTTTAATCATGTGCCTAATAATCTTATAGGTAGAGCTAATTCTGTTTTCAGTTCTTTAAATATCGTTGTAAGGATGCTGATGATAGGTGCTTTTACTCTTCCTTTTTTTAATACTAATGACAATATCAGGTATGGGTATTTTATTGGTGTAGGGTTAATGTTTCTAACGCTTATCCCTTTATTATTTTGGTATAAGCGAATTACATCAACTGAGAGAAACTAAATTATTTTATTATGCTATATTGTAACAAGTGTAAACGTTCATCAGGTGTAATGTTTATCTTCCTTCCAAACTTGTTACTCCATTGCTTACTTATGGATGTAGAGAACCAGCCTTCCTTCTTATTAATATAACTTGCGACAAAAGGATGTGTTGAAATTTGAATGTTGCCTTTGTGTGTTTCTGTTAGATTCTGAAGCTTATTTTCAATCTGTTCAATTAGTAATAAACTAGAATCAATTTTTCCATTCCCTGAACACATTGGACAATTTTCTTGAGTATCAATATTCATTTCAGGGCGAACTCTTTGTCTTGTTATTTGTACTAATCCAAATCGAGTTGGAGGTAAAACATTATGTTTTGCTTTATCAGTACTCATTGCTTCTTTCATTTTTTCTGTCAAGAGATTTCTATTTTTCTCTTTTTTCATGTCAATGAAATCAACAACAATAATACCTCCCATATCTCTAAGGCGTAATTGTCTTGCTACTTCTTTTGCAGCTTCCAGATTTACAACTAAAGCATTTGTTTCTTGATCTTTATTAGAATCAACTTTTTTACCACTATTCACATCAATTACATGAAGCGCTTCTGTGTGTTCTATTACAAGGTAAGTTCCATTTTTCATAGTTACATTTTTTCCAAATGCACCTTTTATCTGCTTGGTAACATTAAATTCTTGAAAGATTGGGGTTTCTTTTTTATGTAATAAAACAATCTTTTTTTGTTCAGGTGAGATGCGAGAAAGATATTCTTTTAATTCTGCCTGAACTTCAGTATTGTTTACATGAATATTATTGAATTTGGAACTTAATAAATCTCTTAGAATTGCTTCCGAACGGTTAAGCTCTCCTAATATCTTAATGTTAGGTTGTGCATCTTTTAGTTTCTTGCTTATAATCTGCCATTTCTTATACAGATTCTTTAAATCTCTATCTAGTTCTGCTACTTTTTTCCCTATAGCGACAGTACGGATAATTACTCCAAATCCATGAGGTTTTATACTTCTGATTAATTTTTTTAATCTTGCTTTCTCTGCAGAGTCAGGAATTTTTTGGGAAATAGAAACTCGGTCAGAAAAAGGCATTAAAATCATGTATCTTCCAGCAAGCGAAATTTCGGTAGTTAGCCTAGGGCCTTTACTGGATATTGGTTCTTTTGAAATTTGTGTAAGAATTAAATCACCATCTTTTAAAGCATCATTTATCTTTCCATCTTTTTGAAGGTTGGCTGTTTTCTTAAAGTTTTTTAAGGAAGCAGTGTTTAATTTCTTGTCAATCCCTTTTCTAGTAAAGTTTTTGAAAGAATTAAATTGAGGTCCTAAATCCAGATAATGTAAAAAACCATCTTTTTCATATCCTATATTTACGAATGATGCATTTAAGCCAGGAACTGTCTTTCTGACTTTCCCTAGAAAAATATCGCCTACTGAAAAATTGTTATCGTGTTTTTGTTTATGAAGTTCTATTAGAAGTCCATCACGTAAAAGAGCAATCACGACTTCAGAAGGTCTTGAATCGATAATAAGATCGTATTTCATGACTTTTTTGTTTAAGAAACTAGTGTAAAACTAAAATCTATTTAGTTTTATTTCTATTTTTTCTTGAACGCTTCTTACGTTTGTGAGTGGCAATTTTTAATCTCTTCTTTTTCTTAGCTCCTGACATAATTTATTTTTTTAGCTCTTTAAGCTTATTTTACTTTATTCTTTACTTCCTCTACAAATACTTTAGCCGGCTTAAAAGCTGGAATATGGTGTGCAGGGATGATGATAGTTGTATTCTTCTTGATGTTTCTTCCTGTTTTCTCAGCTCTTTTCTTAGGCTTGAATGTTCCAAATCCTCTTAAAAATACAGCCTCGTTAGCTGAAATTGAATCTTTGATTTCATTCATCATTGATTCAACAATTGCTAAGGTAGTTAGCTTCTCTACTCCGGTTTTTTCTGATATTTTACTAACAAGTTCTGCTTTGGTCATCTTTTATTCTATTATAGGTTAAATTCTTTTTAATTTTGAGGCTGCAAATATATTAAAAAAATAGCTTAGTTATTATGAGTTTATTATTTTATTTTTCAGTGAGTTATGAATTTTTCAAATAAGTTAATAGGTTGGTATCAAGACAACAAAAGGGATTTGCCTTGGCGTAACACTGTCAATCCATATCATATTTGGCTCTCGGAAATTATTCTGCAACAGACAAGAGTTTTACAGGGAACCCCTTGTTATTTGGCTTTTTTAAAGGCGTTTCCAACAATTGAGGACTTGGCTAATGCTCCTGAGTTTAAAGTGCTTAAAATGTGGCAGGGTTTGGGGTATTATTCTAGAGCTAGAAACTTACATCAAACTGCAAAGTATATAGTTTCGGAATTTAATTCCGTTTTCCCCGATAATTTTAAAGACCTATTAACACTTAAAGGAGTTGGTGATTATACTGCTAGTGCAATTTCTTCGATCTGTTTTAAAGAATCTCAGGCGGTAGTTGATGGAAATGTTTATCGACTTTTATCACGATATTTTGGCAAAGACACCCCCATTGATGCTTCTTATGCTTTAAAGGAATTCAAAAGTCTAGCTTCAGATTTAATGGGTAACGAAGATCCAGGTGACTTTAATCAAGCCCTTATGGAATTCGGAGCATTACAATGCGTACCCAAAAATCCAGTATGTTCGAATTGTACTTTTCAAAACGATTGTATTGCTTTCAATCAAAATCTGATTTCTCAATTACCATTTAAGAAAGGTAAGATTAAGGTAACCTCGAAGTATTTCAATTATCTTGTTTTTGTAACTCCAAAAAAGGAAACTATTTTAACTCAAAGAACAGCTAAAGGGATTTGGCAGCAACTATATG
>JABGVU010000103.1 GCA_018645865.1 Flavobacteriales bacterium | reverse complement strand
TACTATTCATGCAGAAGGACAAAGACGATATTTAGAAACCTTTAACGCCTATGCCCGTCAGTTCTTAGGAAATATGGAGCGTCCAGAAGTAGATAAGATTACAGGATTAAGTCCTGTTGTAGCTATTGAACAAAAGACTACTTCCAAAAACCCAAGATCTACAGTAGGAACAATTACTGAAATTTATGATTATTTGCGCTTGCTCTACTCCAGAGTAGGGACGGCCTATTCGTATAAGTCAGGAAAAAAAATGGTACGGTTTACAGATGAACAAATTTTAGATTTAATACAATTAGATTTTAAGAATAAACCTATTAATGTTTTGGCGCCTATTGTCCGATCTAGAAAAGGACATTATGCTGAGCTTTTTCATCAGTTAGCTAAAAAAGGATATTTAAAAGTTAGAGTAGATGGTGAAATTATCGATATAACCCCTTCTCTAAAGTTGGATAGATATAAAACGCATGATATTGAAGTGGTGATTGATCGCTTAAAAGTAACCGAACCAAATAAAAAACGATTATTCTCTTCTTTGAAATTAGCAATGGAAGATGGTGATGGTGTAATGATGGTGATTGAGAAATCAGCTACAACACCAAGATATTTTTCAAGGGCGTTAATGTGTCCTGATACAGGAATTGCTTATAAGAATCCTGAGCCTAATTCTTTTTCTTTTAACTCTCCAAAAGGAGCATGTAAAGTATGTAATGGCTTAGGGAAATTTAAGATTGTAGATGAAGAAAAAATATTACCAAATAAAGATTTAAGTATTAATATGGGAGGAATAGCTCCTATTGCAAATCGTAAATCAGATTGGATATTAGAACAAATTGAATTGATTGGAAAGAAGTTTGATTTCACCTTAAATACTCCTATTGATAAAATTCCAATGGAAGGAATTGATGCAATATTATATGGACTTACTGAAAATCTTAAAGTAAAATTAAAGTCAGCAGGAATTTCTAAAACTTATAAATTACATTTTGATGGGATTGTGAATATTATTGAAAAGCAATCTAAATTTCCATATGTAAAATCTATTGAAAAGTGGGCAGGTAAATATATGTCGGAACACGATTGTAAAAGCTGTAACGGGAGTAGATTAAATATTGAATCGTCTCATTTTAAAGTGGCTAATAAAAGCATTAATGAAGTGTCAAGTTTGGATATTTCTTCTTTTTCTAAGTGGGTTTTTACTATTGCAAAATCTTTAAATGAGAATGAATTAAAAATTGCAAATCAGATTGTCAAAGAGCTAACTAAGCGTTTGCAATTCATTATTGATGTTGGATTGCCCTATCTTTCATTAAACAGAAGTTCAAAAACATTAAGTGGAGGTGAGGCGCAAAGGATTCGTTTGGCAACTCAAATAGGGACACAACTAACTAATGTTCTTTATATACTAGACGAGCCTAGCATAGGGTTACATCAAAGGGATAATTGGAAATTGATAAATTCTTTAAAGAAATTACGAGATATTGGAAATTCAGTTATTGTTGTGGAGCATGATAAAGACATGATTAAATCAGCTGATTTTATTGTTGATTTGGGTCCTGGAGCTGGAGTGCATGGTGGGGAAGTAGTTTCTGAAGGCGATTATCAAACTATTATAAATGACAATCATATTACAGCTGACTATTTAAATGGTAATCAAAAAATTGAAGTGCCTAAAAAGAGGAGAAAAGGGAATGGAAAGACTTTAACGATTAGGGGAGCTAGAGGAAATAATTTAAAAAATATAGATGTTGAGATTCCTTTGGGGTTGTTGTGTTGTGTTACGGGAGTTTCAGGAAGTGGAAAGTCAACCTTAATAAACGAAACTCTGTATCCTATTTTGAATAAGCATTTCTATAGAGGGGAAAAAGAGCCTTTACCGTATAAAAGTATTGACGGTTTAGCGCATTTGGATAAGGTTATTGAGGTGGATCAATCCGCTATTGGTCGTACTCCAAGGTCTAACCCAGCTACTTATACGGGTGTATTTTCTGATATTAGAGCTTTGTTTTCGAATCTTCCAGAATCGAAAATTAGAGGATATAAAGTAGGGCGTTTTTCGTTCAATGTTGTTGGTGGTAGGTGTGAAGGCTGTATGGGTGGGGGAATGAAAGCTATAGAAATGAACTTTTTGCCTGATGTTGAGATACATTGTGAGGATTGTAATGGAAAACGTTATAATCGTGAAACTTTAGAAGTTCGTTTTAAAGGGAAATCAATTTTTGATGTATTGAATTTAACCATTAATCAGGCGGTTGATTTCTTTGAGGCAATTCCATCGATTTATCGAAAAATAAAAACATTGAAAAATGTTGGTTTGGGCTATATTACTTTAGGTCAATCGGCAACTACTCTAAGTGGAGGAGAAGCGCAAAGAATCAAATTAGCATCTGAACTTTCTAAAAAAAGTACAGGAAACACTTTTTATATTTTGGATGAACCTACTACAGGGTTGCATTTTGAGGATGTAAAAGTCTTTCTAAAAGTAATTGATACTATAGTTGATAAAGGAAATACGGTATTGATTATTGAACATAATTTGGATGTAATTAAGATGGCAGACCATATTATTGATATTGGTAAAGAAGGTGGAGATAAAGGAGGACAGCTGATTTGTAACGGAATTCCAGAAAGTATCGTAAAGCGCAAGGATAGTTATACTGCTAAATGCCTAAAAGATGAATTGCAATAAATTTATTATATTAGAGGCTTAAATTAAATGAGATTGAATATGAATACAGATGAGAGAAAAATTAAGAGAGCTTTTAAAGAAAAGAATTGGAATGCGACAAAAACCTCAGATTCATGGCAAATTTTTAAAATCATGTCAGAGTTTGTTCAAGGGTTTGAAACCATGTCAAAAATAGGACCTTGTGTTTCAGTATTTGGTTCGGCCCGTACAAAACCGGATAATAAATTTTACAAACAAGCTGAAGAGATTGGTTACCTGCTTACTCAAAATGGTTATGGTGTTATTTCTGGTGGTGGGTTGGGAATTATGGAAGCAGCTAATAAAGGAGCTGTCAGAGGTGAAGGGAAATCGGTAGGTTTAAATATTGAGCTTCCTTTCGAACAATCTTCTAACCCTTATATTGATAATGATAAACTGATTAATTTTGATTATTTCTTTATTAGAAAAGTGATGTTTGTGAAATATGCACAAGGTTTTATAGTTTTTCCTGGTGGGGTAGGTACTTTAGATGAGCTATTTGAAGCTATTACTTTAATACAAACTCAGAAGATAGGAAAGTTCCCAATTGTATTAGTAGGAAAAGCCTATTGGGAGGGTTTGTTATCCTGGATAAAAGAGGTTATGCTAGCGAAAGAACAAAATATCAGCATAGAAGATTTAGATTTGTTTAATGTAGTGGAGACACCAATAGAGGCAGTTGATATTGTAAATAATTTCTATAAGAAATACACCTTAAAACCTAATTTTTAGGATATAGTGTGCATTCCTGATTTTTTTTCTATTTTTACGGCAATCTAAAAATCACACTAATGAATCAATTTTTGAAACAAGCGCTTGTTCTTTGTGCTTTAATATCTTCAATATCTGTTTTTGCACAAAAAGGAAATTATGATGTGGAACCAATTATGCCATTTCAACCAATGTTTTCATTTGGTACGGCTTATCATAGTTTTCAAGGCGATATAATGGGCCCTGAAACTAACTCATTGTTAGGTAATATGGGGTATAGAGCAGGGATACGTTTAAATATTTCACAAAATGTAGATGCTTCTTTTTTATTTTCAAACACTAGTTTTTTTGAGAAAAATGAGGATGCAAGTTTTGAATCGAATGTAAATGCAGTTGGTTTGCACTTTGGATATACTTTAAATAGTGCCTTTAAACAATCTCGTATTAATCCTTACCTAACTGCCGGTTTACAAAGTTTAAGTTTCAAAACATTAAATGAATCTAATCAATCTAAATGGACTGACATAGAATCAACAATTGCAATTCCACTTGGCTTAGGTTTGCGTTTAAATATTTCAGAGCGTATTGACTTAGATGCAACTATTAATTATACCATTGCTATGAGTGATATTGATAAATCTGTAGAAGATAATTCGGATAAATTTATTTCGGCTAACTTTACTGTTCATTATGATTTATTTACTCCAAAACCAAACCAGAACATTTATTTGGATGACAGTTATTATGCTGATGTTAATTTTAATGCAATGGATATAGAGGATGCAGATGGAGATTTGGTTTTAGATGTTGACGATTATTGCCCTAAAACTCCAATAGGTGTTAAAGTAAACCAGTTTGGTTGTCCACTCGATGGAGATAATGATGGTATTCCTGACTATATTGATCAAGAAAAACACACGTTAGAAGGAGCGATTGTTGATGAAAAAGGAGTGCAATTAACTGATGATAAGTACCGTAGTATGTACTCTGATTACGAAGCAGCTTCAAGAGAGTATGCTAATTTTTATAATGAAAATGAAATCAAACGTGAAAATTATAAAACTACTGATGCGTATTTAATTGCAAAAGCAAATACCTTTAATAAAGCTTATAATGATGAAAAAGTATTTGATAATACTGTTGAGGGCTTAAAATATAAAGTTAAGATTGGAGCTTTTAATGATGTTGTTCCGGTTAACGTGATTAATAAATATTTAAGTTTGTATGACTTAGAAAGTATTCCTCAAGATGATGGAATGGTAATTTATGCTGTAGGAACTTATAATTCATTAGAAGATGCTTTAGGTAGGGAATATGAATTAGAGATAAAAGGATTTGAGGATACTTATATTTTAGTTGATAATAATGGAAGCGTGTCAAATTATGTAATTCCTGTTTCTGATCCAATAATTGATGAAGAAGAAAAGGTGGTTCTTCCTACTGCTGAGGAAGTTGAAATTAAAAAAATAAATGAAGGAAAAACAGTTATTTCTTCTAATGAAACTACCTACAGAATTCAAATTGGAGCTTTTCCTAAGAAAATATCTGCTAAGGTGTTTGAAGGAGTTGATAATGTAGTTTCTTTTTCAGGTAAGGATGGTTTAGTTAGATATATGGTCGGTTCATTTACTAAATATAAAGATGCAATTAACTATCAAGCGCAAATGAAGGCAAGAGGATTTGAAGATGCTTTTATTGTTACTTATAAAAATGGAGAGCGGATTAGTTTAAATGTTGCAATTAAGACAGAAAGAACTTTTTCAAAAGCTGAGGTAGTTGTTGAACACGAAGTTACAAAGCCTAATATTGTATTTAGGGTTCAGGTTTTAGTAGCTAAAGAATCATTATCAGCTGAGGCTTTAACTAAAATGGGTAAGCTAGGGAATATTGATAAGGAAGCAAGAGGAGAGGAAATGTATGTTTATTTCACAGGATCTTACACTTCATTGGAAGAGGCTAATATTCGTTTAGAAGAAGCAAAATTAGCAGGATATACTGATGCTTTTGTATTTGCAAAATTAGAGGGTGAAAGAATAACAATTGAACAAGCAATTGAATTATTGAAATAATAAAAATGAGAAAATAATAAGAAAGCCCGCTTAGCGGGCTTTCTTATTATAGGTAATTATTGTTGAGGTTAGTCTAGTTGTTTTTTAGTTTTCTTACTTCCTTTATAGACTTCAAATTTACGAAAGCTACAATCTAGCTTTCCATTCATTACTCTTATTTTTCGTGAAGGGCGTAGGCCAATAAACTTCATATTTTCTATATCTGAAGAAATAATCCAGATACCACATCCTTCATATTTATGTTTTAAAGTTGTTCCTACTTTTTCATAGAAATCATTAACGCCAAACTCTATTCGCTCTCCATAAGGAGGATTAAACATTACAAAGGTTCCTGGAGCTACTTCAGTTTCGAAAAAGTCAGTTTTTGTAACCTTGATGTTGTCATACATTAATGCATTGTCAATATTTTCTCTACTGATACGTACTGCCTTTTGAAAATTATCACTTCCCGTAATTTCCCCGTAATAATGAGTTTCTTTTTCTAAGGAGATTTCTTTTATCTTTTCCCAAAGTTCTTCATCAAAATCCTCCCAACTTTCAAATCCAAATCTTTCTCTAAAAATATTAGCTGGAATATTGTGTGCTATAAGGGCTGCTTCAATTAATAAAGTTCCACTACCACACATTGGGTCATGAAAATTTGCAATTCTATTCCAGTCACTTAGTAGGATTAATCCTGCAGCTAAAACTTCATTCATTGGAGCTATTACAGCATTCGATTTATATCCTCTTTTATGAAGGGAATCACCAGAACTATCCAGTGAAACAGTACAGGTATGCTTTGCAATATGTAAGTTGATGCTTACATCTGGCATTTCAGGATCAACATTGGGTCGCATGTCAAATTTTTTTCTAAAAGTATCAGCAATAGCATCCTTCATTACTAGTGAAGCATATTTACTATGCGTAAAAATCTCAGAATGAGTTGTGGCATGGGTAGCAAAAGTGGCGTTTAAATCAAAAATTTCTGTCCAATCAATTTCACATAATTTATGGTACAATTCTTTTTCATCATGTGCCTGAAAGTGGGCAATAGGTTTTAATATTCGTAAAGCAGTTCTTAAGTTAAGGTTCGCTTTATACATAAATCCTTTATCTCCTTTAAAGCTTACGGCTCTATTTATGGTTTGGATATTCTGTGCACCTAATTTTCTAAGCTCTTCAGCTAGTATTTCTTCTAAGCCAAACATAGTTTTGGCTAGCATATAAAAATTCTCATTTTTCATTCGTCAAAGGTAATGCTTATTACGTAAAAGATTTCCTTAGATTTGTTCAAATTAATTTCGCTTATGAATATTGCAAATCTTGATTGGATTATAATCATTTCTTTTTTATCAATTACTTTGTTAATTGGATTAATTGTCTCTAGGAAATCAGGAGAGAACTCATCTGAATTTTTTCTTTCGGGTAGAAATATGCCTTGGTGGTTATTAGGAATTTCTATGGTAGCAACTACTTTTTCAACTGACACACCTAATTTAGTAACAGATATAGTTAGGAATAATGGAGTGGCTGGAAATTGGGTATGGTGGGTATTCTTGCTTACAGGATTGTTAACCGTCTTTGTTTATGCTAAACTATGGAGAAAATCAAATGTGAATACTGATATCGAATTTTACGAAATGCGTTATTCTGGTAAGCCTGCAAAATTTTTAAGAGGTTTTAGAGCATTATACTTAGGTGTCATATTTAATGTGTTGGCTATGGGAGGAATTTCATTAGCTGCTATTAAAATTGGTCAAGTCATGTTAGGACTTACTGCTTTTGAAACTATTGGAATTGCAGGTACTATTACTGTTCTCTTCAGTACAATGGGAGGTTTTAAGGGTGTGGTGTATACTGACTTTCTTCTCTTTTTTGTGGCTATGACAGGGTCAATAGGTGCAGCTTATTATTTAGTGAATATGCCTGAAATCGGTGGAATTCAAGCTTTAATTACTCATCCTAATGTGGCTGATAAAATTTCTATGTTGCCTGACTTTAGCAATACCGAACAACTTATTATGTTGCTAATTATCCCACTTGCTGTACAGTGGTGGTCTGCTTGGTATCCAGGGGCAGAACCAGGTGGTGGTGGCTATATTGCACAAAGAATGTTAGCTGCTAAAGATGAAAACCATGCAATTGGTGCAACTTTATTTTTTAATATAATGCATTATGCTTTTCGTCCTTGGCCTTGGATCTTGGTCGCATTAGCATCATTAGTTGTTTTCCCTGATATTACAAGTATTCAAGAGGCTTTTCCAGCAGTGAGTAAGGATAAGTTGGGGCATGATTTAGCCTATTCGGCTATGCTTACTAAATTGCCAACTGGTTTGTTGGGCTTGGTTTTGGCGTCTCTAATTGCTGCTTATATGTCTACCATTTCTACACATCTGAATTGGGGGGCATCTTATATTGTAAATGACTTTTATGCACAACAAATTAATCCTACTGCTACTGAAAAACAAAAGGTAAATGTAGGGCGTTTTGCTACCGTTATTTTGTTTTTAGTTTCTGCTGCTTTGGCTTTGATGCTTACTAATGCTTTGCAATTGTTTGATTTTATCCTGATGTTCGGTGCAGGAACAGGGCTTATTTTTATCCTCAGATGGTTTTGGTGGAGGATAAATGCTTGGAGTGAAATCTCAGCTATTTTTGTTTCAGGAATTGTTTCGGTATTATTCAATATTGAAATTGTATCTTCTTTTCTATTTGGTGAAACTGCACTAATGCCTGAGTATATGAAATTCCCAATGGTAGTGCTGATTACTACTTTTGTTTGGCTTGTTGTAACTTTTGCTACTCCTGCTGAGGATAAAGAAATATTGCTTAGTTTTTATAAAAAAACGGTTCCTGGAGGATCAGGTTGGAAAGCCATAATAGGTGATGAACAAATTGAAAGTGATGGTTGGTCAGTTCCCTCTGGAATTTTGGCTATGATTTTGGCCTTAGTTATGATTTATAGTTTACTTTTTGCTACAGGTTATTTTATTTATGGTAACTTACTATTAGCAGAAATTCTTATGTTAATTTTTTTAATTTCTGCTTATTTTATTTCTAGAATTTGGGATAGAATAAAAGTTAAGGTATTCTAAAAGTTGATTTCTTTATCCTTATTTTTGCGGCATGGAAAATTTTAAAACATTAGGAGTAAAAGCTGACTTTATTAAAGGATTAAATGATTTAGGAATCATTAGTCCAACAGAAATTCAACAGCAAGTTATCCCTTTGTTATTAGATGGAAATACTGATTTGGTTGGACAAGCTCAAACAGGAACAGGAAAAACTGCTGCTTTTGGCTTACCACTTTTAGATAAAATTGATCCTAAGAAAGACTATGTACAAGGTTTAATCTTGTGTCCTACTCGTGAGTTGGGTCAGCAAGTTGCTAAGCAACTATTTCGTTATACTAAATATTCCTATAAAATTTTTACTGAGTCAGTTTATGGTGGAGAAAAAATTGATAAACAAATAGCAAACTTAAAAAGGACTACACATATAGTAGTAGCAACTCCTGGTCGATTGATTGATTTAGTGAATCGTAAAGCAGTTGACTTAAGTAAAGTGAAAACGGTTATTTTGGATGAAGCAGATGAAATGCTAAGTATGGGGTTCAAAAAAGAACTAGATGAGATACTGAGTTTTCTTCCTGAAGCACAAAGTAAATGGTTGTTTTCAGCAACTATGCCACAAGGAATTAAGCAAATCGTAAATGAGCATTTGAGCACTTCTGCACATAGAATTACCGGAATTGGGATTAATGTAGTTAATTCGAAAATTGAACATAAATTTGTGCATTGTGAAGATACTGAAAAGTTTCATGTTCTCTTGCAATTCTTGAACTCTGTAAAAGAACAAAGAGGAATTGTTTTTTGTAGAACTAGAAATACTGCTAAAAAAGTAGCATCTCAGCTTATAGCTAAAAATGTTGCTGCAGATGCTATTCATGGTGATTTGTTACAAAAAGAGAGAGATAAAGTAATGCGTGCTTTTAAGAATGAAAAATTAAGTATTATTGTAGCTACTGATATTGCTGCAAGAGGAATTGATGTGGCTGATTTAACTTTTGTAGTGCACTTTCAACTCCCTGACCAAGATGAATACTATACGCATAGAAGTGGTAGAACTGCTCGTGCTGGTAAAGAGGGAGTCTCTTTAGTTTTAGCTAATGGTTATGATATTAGGATGATTAGGAAGTATGAAAGAAACTTAAAAATTTATTTTTCTCAAATTAAATCTGTTAAGTAGTTTAATTGCATTCAATTGCTCCCGTATTTTCTCGATACAAGTTTACTTTACCTTCTAGTTGTACTTCTATTACAGTATAGTAGTTGTCTATTTTTTCTTTTGGAATATCAATGTAAATTACGCCAGGATATTTATTCCAGGATACTTTACACAACATTTGCTGTTGTAAATTTCCTTTTTCTCCTACAATAGTAATTTTTTCAATTTGGTTCTCAATTCCTTTTAATATAATTCTCTCGTCCTTTGGGATGTCTCTAACATACAAATACAAAATGCTACTATCTTTACTTAATGCTGTTGGTCCGTAAAAATGATCGTAAGGAATTCCTGCAACTGTAGTGTAAATGGTTTCTTTGTGTTTGTTTGTCCATTTTCCTAATTCTTGTAAAATAGTTACTTGTTCTTTAGGAATTGTACCATCTGCTTTCGGTCCTATATTTAATAATAAGTTTCCGCCTTTGCTAATGCAATCAACAAATAAATCAATGACTTGTTTTGGAGTTTTATAGTTTTTATCGCTAGGATAATATCCCCAAGAATCGTTCATGGTAACGCATAATTCCCAATAGTTGGTTTCTGGCCTTGTTACCGGCATTCCAATTTCAGGAGTTTTGTAATCTCCATTTCCACAAAGACGAGAATTGAAAAGAACATTTTCATTATCTTCTCTTAATAAGGATTTGATTTTATCCACTTCCCACTCCTTTTCATTGTGTTCCCAATCTCCATCAAACCACCACAAATTAGGATTGTAATTGTCTCTTAATTCAGCAAGTTGCCCTTGATAATAGTTGAGGAATTTATCCCATCTTTTAGGTTCGTCTTCTATTTTGTAGCGTTTTATTTTTCGTGTGTGGTCGGTATAATCCAAGTAACTCCAATCAGGGAGAGAGTAATAAATACCTACTTTTAAATCATTTTCTTTTAGTGCATTGACAAAAGGAGTAAGTACATCCTTTCTTGCTGCTGAATTCATTGAATTCAATTTTCCAAATTTGGTGTCCCAAAGTGCAAACCCTTCATGGTGTTTACTGGTAATTACGGAATATTTGGCACCACTCTCTTTTATCAGTTTTGCCCAATAATCAGGATTGTAGTTTTTGGCTGTAAATCCCTCTATTTGCTTCATATACTCATTATGGGAAATTTGGCCATTATAAAATGCCCAAGATTCACTAATTCCATTTACAGAATACAATCCCCAATGAATAAATATGCCAAGTTTCGCATCTTTAAACCACTGCATTTTTTTCTGTTCAACCGATTGTGATTTTACTAAAAAGGGAAGAAGTAATATGAGAAGTATTTTTTTCACCATGAAAACTTAAATTAGTTTCTTAACAATTTCCTTAACCGATAAAATTTCTATTGTATGTTCAATTGATGGACCTGCACACCAAACTGTATTATAGGTGCTGCTAAATGCGGCTTTTTCAAGTGATTTCATTCCATTAAAATAGGTAATCATTTTCATCCATTTCTTTATCTTTTTATTCTTACTCATTAGTTTTTCTAACCAATTTTGTGTAGTTCCTGTTTTTTGCACATATGGCGTATTTATCACAGTACATGGCGTTCCTGAAATTTTAGTAGTGAAAACAATATCTTCTTTTCCGTAGGCTACACAAGCATTTTTATATTCTTCTGATATATGTGCTTCTTCACAAGCAATAAAGGGTGAGCCAATGGAAAGACCTGCTGCTCCTAGATTCATAATTGAGTCAATTCCCTCTTTTGTACCAACTCCTCCTGCTGATATTACAGGAATACTACAATGTTTGTTTAAGAGTGGAATAATTTCTTCTGGACTTAGTTTTCCAGCATGTCCACCAGCATTTTTATTTACTGCTATTACGGCATCAGCCCCCAATTCCTCTACCTTTTTAGCATATTTTTCTTCTACTACATCACAAAATACTTTAATTCCTTTGGGTTTGCATTGTTCAATTACCTTCTTAGGGCTGCCCAATGAAGTGATGATAAAATCTACTCCTAATTCCACACAAGTCTTTAATTGTTGCTTCATTTTTATGTTAGACTTATTTACAATTAAGTTGATGCCTAATCCTTTACTTGTTGTGTTGGTTCTTATCTCTTGTATTGCATTTTTTAGTTCTTGATCTGTTCTGTAATTTAATGCAGGAATACAGGCTGCAATTCCTGAATTCATTGCTTCAATCATCATTTTTGTATTGGTTACCAAGAACATTGGAGCCATTATTATTGGGTGTTTTACTCCAAGTAATTCGTTAATAAGGGTTTTTTTCATTGTAATTTATTATACGTGCATAAAATTAAAATTTATATCGTAACTGGATTTTTAGTTCAATCATTTTATTTTCATCAATTTCATCTCAGCTACTTTTCAATACCTCCCTATCCTTATAAGTAGTGTGAACAATTCTTAACCAGAAATCTAAATTCTGAATAATATTCCATTTCGCTACTAGATATATTTTACTTCTTCTTCCATAATAAATAGGAATAGATTATCCATATAAGACATCATTCTCATAGGCATAAATTCTGCTGTTATAAGTTGGGGTATTGAACATTACATATCGGCTACTAAAAGTAATTAACGAAAAAGTTGAAAATAATATTGTAAAAAAAGATGACCTCATTTGAGACTCTAAGGCGTTAAATTTATTGAACTCTGAATGAGTATGTATGACTTGCTAGTTCATTATTTGCTTTTACTATTTTCTGTTTTAGATTTTCCTTGTAAGTTTGTACTTTTGTATGAATTTTTTCATTATCAGTAGCTAATATTTGTGCAGCCAAAATTCCAGCATTTAGAGAGCCATCTAACCCAACTGTTGCAACTGGGATTCCTGGAGGCATCTGTAAAATAGAGAGAATTGAATCCCATCCATCAATAGAGATTGATGAGCGGCATGGTACGCCTATCACTGGAACTGTAGTGAATGCAGCAACTACTCCTGGTAAATGTGCTGCTCCTCCTGCACCTGCGATAATTACTTTAATTCCTGATTCTCTTGCGTTACTTGCAAAATCTTCTACCATTTCAGGCGTCCTATGTGCAGATAATGCATTTATTTCAAATGGAATCTCCATATCATTTAAAAAGTTGGCTGCCTTTTTCATGACTGGCATGTCGGATGTGCTGCCCATAATTATACTAACTATTGCTTTCATATATTTGTTTTTTTATATTGCAAATATATTGTTTATTATATTCTACTGCTTAGTCTATGCTTATTGATTTTTGTATTTTTAATGACACATTATATATATATAGGAGCATCTATCTATTTTGCTATTCATTTTATTTATATTTTCAGTGATATGACACTTAAAAATAATAATTAATCATATTTATTATATGTGAGATCTGTTTTTTGAATTTAGGATTATGTGTGTATTAGCTCTACAGTCATAATAATTTATTGAATTTGTTAATATCTTCCTTTATTTAAACATGTTGTTGAATGAGATTAAGAATAAACTACTTACTCTGCTTTTAAAGTTTGGCATTGATATAATATTTATAAAGACTAGTGCTGTTCGGTATATAACTTCTTTTTGTCTGATATTTTAATATGTTTAAATGTTTTAATGCTATTTAGGATATTGTAATTGATATAAAAACACATTTATTATTTGTAAATCGACTATTTATAATGAGTGTTTCTATTGTTTTCAGGGGTATTGACAATTAAGTCTAAATTAATTTCTAATATATTTATTCTCTAACTGTCATAGAATCAGAGTGTAATGTATGAATTAATAGTAAGGAAACATTTTAGTTTAATTTTCTTTGATTATTATGTGTAAGAATAAAATCGGTATATATTTGCATCCGCTTTTTGAGAAAAAAACAGTTCTTTTAATATTTAAGTTTAAAATCTTTTTTAATTAAAAGTTGCAAGAGTTAAAAGTATTATTATTTTTGCACCCGCTTTTGAAGGAATTTAAACTTACTTAGTAAGAACAAAAAATTTCAAAATAAATTGCTAGCTAATATTAACATATTATGTTTGCTTCTATTTTTGAAAAACAGTTCATTGAATTATTGAAGATAGAATTAAATAACATCCAATTACAGTCAATTACAAATCTTTATACAACGAAGAGTTTGATCCTGGCTCAGGATGAACGCTAGCGGCAGGCCTAACACATGCAAGTCGAACGGTAACATAAGAGCTTGCTCTTGATGACGAGTGGCGCACGGGTGAGTAACGCGTATGCAATCTGCCTATAACTGAGGAATAGCCCAGAGAAATTTGGATTAATACC
>JABGVU010000101.1 GCA_018645865.1 Flavobacteriales bacterium | reverse complement strand
TGCAACTTACGCTTAATGAAATTAATGCCATTACTGAAGGATTGGACTCTGGATTAACTGGCGATTTTTTAGCAATAAATATTCGTCAAGCACTCTTTCATTTGTGTAGCATAACGGGAAAAGTTACAACTGACACCTTACTAGGTAATATTTTTGGTAAATTCTGTATCGGAAAATAGTAGGTGAAACACTAACAATCAAATAGTCCCATTTTTAAGTTTTTTTATTGTTAGATGTGAAAATATAAAAATATTTTAGAAAAGTGTTTTTTTATAGATATAACTTGTTTTTTAGCCCTGTCAAATAAAGTTGGATAATACACTTTCTTTATTTCTTCCCATAAATCTGTATCGGAAAATAGAAGATCAAATATTATCGATAATAGCATTCAAAGTAGCGCTTGGTCGCATAGCTGCAAAAGTAGTTGTAGTGTCTGGTAAGTAATATCCTTTCACATCCTCAGCTTCACCTTGCGCATTATTAAGCTCGCTAACAATATCATTTTCCTGGGCTCTCATATCAGCGACCACTCTTTCAAAAGTAGCTTTTAAAGTTGCATCTTCAGTTTGGCCAGCTAACTCATTAGCCCAATACATTGCCAGATAAAAATGAGAACCTCTATTATCCAATTGCCCAACTTTCCGCATTGGCGATTTTCCATTTTTCAATACATTCTCAATTGCAGTATCTAAAGTATCAGCAAGAATTTTTGCTTTAGAATTTCCATTCATCTGTGCAAGATGTTCTAGAGAAACAACAATTGCCATAAACTCTCCTAGAGAATCCCATCTTAAATGCCCTTCCTTATTGAATTGCTGAACATGCTTTGGAGCAGAACCTCCAGCACCCGTTTCAAACAAACCTCCACCATTCATTAACGGTACGATTGAAAGCATTTTTGCAGAAGTACCCAATTCTAAAATTGGAAATAAATCAGTTAAATAATCTCTTAACACATTTCCTGTTACCGAAATAGTATTCTCTCCCCTTTTAACTCTATCCAATGTAAACTGTGTCGCCTTTTCCTGAGAAAGAATTTGAATATCCAAACCATCAGTATCATGTAATTGCAAGTATTCATTTACTTTTTTAATAACTACTGCATCATGTGATCTTTCAGCATCCAACCAGAAAATAGTTGGCCAGGCTGTTGCTTTAGCTCTATTTACTGCAAGCTTTACCCAATCCTTAATTGACTCATCTTTTGTTTGGCACATTCTCCAAATATCTCCCTCTTCAACAGTATGTTCTAACAACACATTTCCTAAAGTATCAGTAACTTTTACAATTCCATCCATTTGAATTTCAAATGTTTTATCATGCGAACCATATTCTTCCGCTTTTTGTGCCATCAAACCAACATTAGGAACTGTACCCATAGTTGTAGGATCAAAAGCACCATGCTTTTTACAGAAATCAATAGTTGCACTATATACACTAGCATAGGAACTATCCGGAATTATTGCTTTTGTATCTTCCGTTTTATTGTCTTTATTCCACATTTTACCAGAATTCCTTATCATTGCTGGCATTGAAGCATCAATAATAACATCAGAGGGAACATGTAAATTAGTAATTCCTTTATCAGAATCCACCATTGCAATATTTGCATTATTTTCAAATGCTAAAGCAATATCACGTTCTACCTCAGCTCTTTTTTCTGATGAAGTATTTTTTAATTTAGTAATTAAATCTCCAAACCCATTTTTGAAATCCACTCCTAATTCCTTAAAAGTATTTTCATGTTTTGCAATTAAGTCCTTAAAGAAAATACGCACAACATGAGCAAAAATAATTGGATCAGAGACCTTCATCATAGTTGCTTTCAAGTGTAAGGATAATAAAATTCCTTGATCTTTAGCTTCTTTTATCTCAGCTTCCAAAAAGGCCAACAAAACTTTTTTGGACATAATAGTAGTGTCAATTATCTCTTTTGCCAATAATAGAGTACTTGCCTTTAGAATTGTAACCGCTCCATCATGATTAAAAAATTCAATCTTAACATCAGTCGCCTTTTCAACACATACTGATTTTTCATTGTGATAGAAATCACCAGATTGCATTGTTACAACATGAGACTTAGAATCAGCAGACCAAACTCCCATAAAATGAGGATTTACTTTTGCATAATTCTTTACTGCTTTTGGTGCTCTTCTATCAGAATTACCCTCTCTTAATACAGGGTTTACGGCTGAGCCTTTAATTTTATCGTAGCGAAATTTCACTTGTTCATCCTCATCATTATTAGGTACATCAGGGTAAGAAGGAATAGCATATCCCTTGCTTTGCAATTCCTGAATAACAGTTACTAATTGAGGAACTGATGCACTAATATTTGGCAACTTTATAATGTTTGCTTCTGGCTTTTTCACTAATTCGCCCAACTCCTGTAATGCATCATCTACTCTTTGGTTTTCCTCTAAGTATGCAGGAAAAGCAGATAAAACTCTTGCTGCCAATGAAATGTCTTTTGATTCAATTTCGATACCTGCATGAGCTGCAAAAGCATTGATTATCGGCAATAATGAATGAGTAGCCAACATAGGAGCTTCATCCGTTTTTGTGTAAATTATTTTTGACTTCTTATTACTCATTATTCTATTATTATTCTAAATTTTAAAATTAGTAACCAAATACATCTTTTAAAGTTAAGTGTTTTATTTCTCCATATTGTTTTAGCACTTCTAAGTCCAAATCGTCCTTAGCACCAAGAACCATAACTACCCTTGTTCCACTAGCAATATGTGAATTATGGAAATCTCTTAAATTTGACATATCAAAATTTTCAACTCCCTTATAAACATCTTTTCTAAGGTCATAATCAACACCTAATTTTTTCGCTTTTTCATATTCAGAAAGTACTCTTGATTTTGTTAATCTTTCTGTTCTTATTTTCTGTTCTATACCCTCTTTAGCATTATTCATATTTGCTTCAGATTCTGGCATAACATCCAATAACTCAGTCATCCCTAGCATTGCATCAGCTAATTTATCAGCTTGTGTACCAATATAACTCATTAAGTAATGCGAATCATCTTTATCAGATGGGGTAGTATAAGTAGTATACACCGAATAGGCCAAAGCTTTAGATTCTCTCATTTCCTGAAATACAATAGAACTCATTCCTCCACCAAAATATTCATTGTGATATTTGATAATAGCATACTCATCAATATTCAATTTATCTCCTTTAGCCAAGATCATAACCTCAGCTTGTTTCATGTCATAATCCACAACATACACTAAAGGTTTGTGCATATTATTTTCAACAAATTCTTTTTTTGCAGGAATTGCTTTCAATTCAGTATTATTCGTGTGCAAAGTTGTTAATTTATCCACTACTGCTTCCATTTCATCAGGCCCATAATACAGTATTCTATGCTCATAAGAAGTTAAGCTATGTATTAAGTCTAACAACTCAGTTGATGAAACATTGTCTAATTCTTCTTCAGAAAGGATATTCATAAAAGATGAATTAACTCCATACTTAGCATAATTACCCATTGCTTTCCAAAGGATAACTTGTTTGTTAAGTTTGGCATCAGTTCTCTTTTTAAGAATACTCATTTTTAATTCAGCCAAAGCCTCTTCATCAGCAATTGCTCCTGTTAGTATTGTTTCAAAAAGCGCTACTGATTCATTAAAATTATCTGATAATCCACTTAAAGTAACTTGAATTTTTTCAGCACTACAATTTACTGAAAGTTCACAACCTAACTTATAGAATTCTTCTTCTTTTGCAGCAGGAGACATTTCAGATGTTCCTAAATATTTTAAATAATCAACTGCTAATTTTAACCTGTTATCATGGTCATTCCCCATATCTAAGATATAGTTCAATTTGAATCTTTCGTTTTCAGTATTCTCTTTATAGATTAATGAAACATCACCTACATTAGATTTTTCAATATCATTTTCAAAGTCTAAAAAAACTGGCTCAATATCAGCCACCTCTTCAGCTAACAAACTCACTAAAAATTCCGATTGATCTTCACGATTAACTGATACTGGAGTGATTGCTGGCTTAGTTACTTTCAATACTGATTTATCCTCACCATTTCTTTTATAAACAACTATATAATTATCCGCATATTTTTCCCTTGCAAAATCAATAATCTCTTGCTTAGTTACTTTTCCTAACTCTTCCATTTCATTCTGATGATCCTCCCAAGAAATTCCTAAAGTAAAAGCATCAATAAACTCATTTGCTCTACCACTATTACTTTCTAGCTTCTTAAGTTGATTTAATTTCAAGTCAGAAATAATAGCCCCCACCAACCAATCAGGAAAATTTCCAGCTTTAACTTCTTCAATTTGTGCTAATAATAAATCCTTCACTTCTTCTAAAGTTTGCCCTTGTTTTGGACTACCATAAAAACCATGCATAGAATAATCTTCTAAAACATAAGGGAAACAACCTCCACCAATTAATTCTTGTGCTTGGTTTAAGTTCAAATCAATAAGACCTGCTGCTGAATTAGAAAGCACCATATCTACCATAGTCAACATTTTAGCATCTTCAGTATTCGCCCCTTCAAAACGAAATCCTAGAAATAAACGCTCTGCCTCGGGCCCATACACTTCACTGTAAACTGGTGCTGCAATTGGTGCTTCTTGAATCACCTCAAAAATAGGATCATCTTTTCTTTCAAAAGTTCCCCAATATTTATTAATCAAAATAATTGTCTCATCATAATCAAGATCACCTGACATACAAATTGCCATATTATTTGGCACATAATATTTATTAAAATACTTTCTGATTTCAGTCAAGGAAGGATTCTTCAAATGCTCAATTGTACCAATTGTCGTTTGTTGTCCGTACTGGTGTGTTGGAAACAAACCATCAAAGAGAGCTTCAAACATTTTACTTCCATCATTATCTAATCCTCTATTTTTTTCTTCATATACTGCTTCTAACTCAGTATGGAACAATCTAAAAACAGGATAACGAAAACGCTCAGCTTCTAATTTTAACCATTTCTCAATTTGGTTAGATGGGATATCATTAATATAAACTGTTTTCTCATTAGAAGTGTAAGCATTCGTTCCTTTAGCCCCTAAACCACTTACCATTTTATCATACTCGTTAGCAATAGCAAATTTTGCAGCCTCACCGGAAATAGAATCAATTTGTCTCCATACTCTTTCTCTATTATCAGTATCATCCATATCAATGGTACGATACTCTTCATAAAGTGCTTCAATTTTATCTAACATTGGGGCTTCTTTCTCAAAATCTAAAGAACCATAAACATCAGTACCTTTAAATAACATATGCTCCAAATAATGCGCTAAACCTGTTGCATCAGCAGGGTCATTCTTACTTCCAGCACGAACTGCAATATTTGTCTGAACTCTAGGTGCATCAACATAAGCAGTTAAGTATACTTTAAGTCCATTATCCAAAGTATAAACTCTGGCTTTTAACGGATCATTTGCTGCCGTTTCATAATTATCTTCAATTTTATTCATTTGTTCGTTTGCGTTATAATTAATTTCAGTTTTAGCCTTTTGTATGACTAGGTTAATTCCGAAATAAACTCCTGCAGCTACTATTAGCACAAAAGTTAAGATTTGTTTTGGTTTCATATTCATTTATTTTCTGTTAATAATCAGGATCAAGTCCTAGTTTCATTCTTAAAGTTTCCAAATAAGGATTTTGCTTCATCATTTTGGAAAATTTATCTTTATTTGTGTAAGGGATATTATTTTTTGCTCCTTTAATTACCTTAGTTGTTATTTCAATATAATCATTCTCTAATTTATTTCTTAGAAACTCCAAAATCATATATTTTTCTTCTAGAATCATCTCTACTTGCGAATGATTACTCAAAGGTAATACAATTACAAAATTATCATTTAATTCTGGTAAAAAAACACCCAATGTAATTCCTAAATTAGATTTTCCCTTTTGTTTTACAAATGAAATTACTTCTTTCCAGCTTTCTAACATTTTTGTTGAAGAAAAATCAGTACTTCTAAGTTTTGAAATATCCATTTCTTCTTCAACATCTTTCTTTTCATTCATCTGCTTAAAAGCTGCAGCTATGGATATAGTCTTGGACTTCTTTTTGGACAATAAAGAAATTCTTGGAATTGATTTAGGAGTAATATCAGCTACTTCACTATTACTCTCAATTTCGGGTTTTTTGTGACTTTCGGTCGTTTTTTCTATTTCAGTTACTTTTTCAACAGAAATCTGCTTTTTTTCGTCATTTAAAGTAACTATGAAACTTTTAGGGCTTTTTTTTTCAGCCGTTTGATGTCCTATTGAAGAAATTCGCATTAACGACAACTCAACTAATAGTCGTTTATTGTTTGATTCCTTGTACTGCACATCACATTCGTTACATAAACTTAAAGCTCGAATTAAAAAGCTTAACTCAGACAACTTTGATTGCTCAAGATATCTTTGCTGTAAAGTCTCTCCTTTTTCTAGTAACTGAAGTGTACTTTCATCCTTAGCAACCAGAATATCTCTTAAATGTTCGGACAAACCAATAATAAAATGATGCCCATCAAACCCATTGTCCAGTATTTCATTGAACAGAAGTAAAAGTGTATTTATATCGTTTTTTAAAAGTGCAGCAGTTACTTTAAAATAATATTCATAATCCAAGATATTTAAATGCGCAATTACACCTTGATAAGTAAGTTCTTTTTCCGAAAAACTAATCAATCTATCAAATAAAGATAAAGAATCACGCAAGGAACCATCTGATTTTTGAGCAATTAAATGAAAGGCCTCTTGATCAGCTGTAATTTCTTCACTTTTAGCAACAAAAGCCAAGTGATTAGAGATATCATTAATCCCCACTCTTTTAAAATCAAAAATTTGACATCTTGATAAAATAGTTGGAATAATTTTATGTTTTTCAGTAGTCGCTAAAATAAACTTAGCATGTTTTGGTGGTTCTTCTAAAGTTTTCAAAAAAGCATTAAATGCTTGAGTTGATAACATATGTACCTCATCAATAATATAGATATTATATTCTCCTATTTGAGGTGCAAACCGAACTTGATCCACTAATCTTCTTATGTCATCAACAGAATTATTGGATGCAGCATCAAGTTCATGTACGTTAAATGAAGCATTTTCATTGAATGATTTGCAACTTACACATTCGTTACAGGCCTCAATATTCTCAGTTATATTTTCGCAATTGATTGTCTTCGCTAAAATACGAGCACACGATGTTTTACCTATACCTCTAGGGCCACAAAACAAAAATGACTGAGCTAATTGATTGCTTTTAATCGCATTTTTTAAAGTGGAAGTGATTGAGCTTTGACCAACAACAGCATTAAAAGTTGATGGCCTATACTTCCTAGCAGATACGATAAAATCACTCATTTTATTAAATTTAAAATACGAAAGACAAAACTAACATTTATTACAAAATAGCAAGCAGATATTTAATCAAATTAAAAAACTACTCTAATTATGTAGAATTGAATCTTTTTACTAAATTTGCCGCCCGTAAAAACATTAACTAAAACAAACAAAAGATGACTACTTACGAAACTGTTTTCATTATGAATCCCGTTTTATCTGAAGACCAGGTAAAGGAAGCAGTAAAGAAATTTGTTAACCACATTAAGGCTAACAAAGGAAAAATTACCAATGAAGAAAATTGGGGATTGAAGAAATTAAAGTACACAATCCAAAAGAAAAAGACAGGTTTTTATTACCTAATGGAGTTTCAAGCTGATGGACAAGTTATTAACGATTTTGAAGTTGAGTTCAAAAGAGACGAGCGTGTTATCAGATGGCAAACAGTAAAATTAGAGAAATCTGCTTTAGCATATGCTGACAGAAGAAAAAAGAAATTAAGTACTAACGCAAAAGCTGAGTAATCATGGGAAATAAAACAGACATAAAATATTTATCTCCAGTAGATATTGAATTAAAACATCAAAATAAATATTGTCGTTTCAAAAAAATGGGAATAGATTATATTGACTATAAAGATCCTGAATTTTTAATGCGTTTTTTAAATGAACAAGGAAAAATTTTACCAAGAAGAATTACTGGTAACTCATTAAAATTCCAAAGAAGATTAGCTGTATCAGTAAAAAGAGCAAGACAAATCGCTCTTTTACCATATGTAGCTGATAATCTAAAATAATCATAAAACTTAAGGAAACATGGATATTATATTACAAGAAAATGTTGAGAAATTAGGTTTCAAAAATGAAATCGTCTCAGTAAAAAATGGTTACGGAAGAAACTTTCTTATTCCAAAAGGATTAGGGATTTTAGCTACTGAATCAACCGTGAAAGTTTTAAACGAAAATTTAAAACAACAAGCGAAAAAAGAAGAAACTGAAATTACAAAAGCAAATAAAATTGCGGAAGAATTACCTAAATTAGAAATTATATTAAAAGGAAAAGTTGCTGAAGGTGGAACTAAATTATTTGGCTCTATAAAAACATCACAATTTACTGATGCTCTACAAGTATTAGGATACACAATTGATGCAAGTTTTGTAAAACTTCCTAAAGTAAAGGAATTAGGGAAATATGAAGCAGAAGTAAGATTACACAGAATGGTTAGTGTAAATGTAGCTTATAGTGTTATTGCTGAATAAGTGAATTCAAACAATTAATTAAAAGCCGAATCTAACCATTCGGCTTTTTTATCATCCAATTTAAGGATTTAAGATCTCCTATTATTTTCAAGAGAAATAAAATGCAATTATTATATTTGCAATCCTAATTAAAACTAAAAACAGATCATGGCATTTGACATTAAAATGATTAGAGAAGTGTACAAAAAATACCCTTCAGCAATTGAAGTTGCAAGAAAAGCAATAAATAAACCCTTAACTCTTTCTGAGAAAATACTTTACACTCACCTTTGGAGCGGTAATGCTGATACAGCATTTACAAGAGGAGAAGACTATGTAGACTTTGCTCCAGATAGAGTAGCTATGCAAGATGCAACTGCACAAATGGCACTTCTTCAATTCATGCAAGCAGGAAAAGATAAAGTTGCAGTGCCTTCTACAGCTCATGCAGATCATTTAATATTAGCTAAATTAGGAGCAGATAAAGATTTACAAGAAAGCTTAAATATCAATAATGAAGTGTTCAACTTTTTAAGTTCAGTATGTAATAAATACGGAATTGGTTGCTGGAAACCAGGAGCAGGAATTATCCATCAAGTAGTATTAGAAAACTATGCTTTTCCTGGTGGAATGATGATAGGTACCGATTCACACACAGTAAATGCTGGAGGACTGGGAATGTTAGCTATTGGTGTTGGTGGAGCCGATGCTGTTGATGTAATGGCAGGAATGCCTTGGGAACTAAAATTTCCTAAATTAATTGGAATTAAACTAATTGGAAAATTAAGTGGTTGGGCATCAGCTAAGGATATAATTTTAAAAGTTGCAGGAGTCCTTACAGTAAAAGGAGGTACTGGTGCTATTGTTGAATATTTTGGAGAAGGAGCAAAATCTCTATCGGCAACAGGAAAAGGAACAATTTGTAATATGGGAGCTGAAATTGGAGCTACTACTTCAACTTTTGGATATGATAAAAGCATTGAAAGATATTTAAGAGCAACTGACAGAAATGATGTAGCAGATGCTGCAAATGAAATTAAAGAACACTTAACAGGAGACACAGAAGTATACGAAAATCCTGAACACTATTTTGACCAAGTTATTGAAATTAATTTATCAGAATTAACTCCTCACTTAAATGGACCATTCACTCCAGATTTAGCTACTCCAGTTGCTGAAATG
>JABGVU010000100.1 GCA_018645865.1 Flavobacteriales bacterium | reverse complement strand
TAATGACTCCATTTGGTGAGGCTCAACGCACTATTATTATTGAATAATTTACTATTTTTTCTAGATTAGGTTTATTGTTAATCTTCTTAAGGGAAAGGTTTAGCTATTTTATTTCTAATTCATCTACAAAAAGCCATGTTTTGCCGCCTGCTCCTAAATGCCAATCTGGGCAAATGCCATAATTTTTAGCTTTAACTTTTATGTATTTTGCATTTGTATTTTTTAGTCTTAAAGTGTAATCTTGTATAAAACTACCTTCCAATGTGTCAGCAAAAGTAGTATTTATAGTTCCCAAAAAGGTAAAATCTTCTCCATTTATAGACGAAAAATACTCTACTTTTTTAGGAAAGAAAATCCAAGATTTAATATCTTGCATACAGCCTAAACTAATAGTAGAAATTTCTTTTTCTTTTCCTAAATTAATGGTAGCAATTAAATCTTCTCTGTAGCCTTGCCAATTCCCAGTTCGATAATTCCCTCCCCCTCTTAAATGGTCTATTAGTGTTTTATCTCCTGCTGCTGCATATTGATTTGCATATAAGCTTTCTATTTTTATAGACTTTGTATTGTCAGTTTTGTAATATTTGGCAGAAACTTTTTTACTCCATTTTTCTCCTTTTTTAATGCGGCAACTTATAATAGCATCAGCAGTAATTACAATTGGGTTTTCATATATTTTTTCTTTATCATCATTAATAATGTAATAAATATTGCCCCCAACAGCCGATCCTAATTCAATACTTAGTTTGTCAGTAAATGTTTGACTTTCGGCTACAAAGTAAGGTACAGCTACTATTTCATTTTTTGTAATTGAAGATAGTGGGATGCTTCCGCTTGCCCAACTGCTAGGGCTACTTCCCATCTCAAAAACCAAGCTTCCTCCTTTAATAATATCAGAATGTTTAATAAAACTATGCTCAAATATTTCACCATTTAAATTAGCAGATTGGATATAAATATTCTCATCAGAAACATTATTGGCTACAATAGTAAAAGTATTTCCATTTTCTAAATTAAATGTCGCTTTTTCAAACAGTGGTGTTCCTATGGTATAATAATCTAACCCAGGAGTTACTGAATAAAACCCCATTGCACTAAGCACATACCAAGCTGACATCTGTCCACAATCTTCATTTCCAGATAATCCATCTGGAAGGTGAGTATATTGTCCCTCCAAAATTTGACGCACTATGTTTTGTGTTTTATGAGGGGCTCCTACATAATTATATAAATAAGCCATGTGATGACTTGGCTCATTACCATGTGCATATTGTCCAATTAGGCCAGTAACATCAGGCTGTTCTCTACCAGAAGTTTCAGTTGAGGCATTAAACATATTATCTAAATGTTGCTCATAGTTTTTTGCTCCACCCATGAGTTTGATATGCCCACTTATATCCTGCGGAACAAATAGAGAATACTGCCATGCATTGGCTTCTGTATAATTGAAATTTACTTCTTCAGGCCTAAATGGAGCAAACCAAGTATGGCTTTTTTTAGCTCTGAAAAAACCAGTGGAAGGATCAAATAAATTTTTATAATACTGACCTCTTTGATAAAAAGTAGTTGCTATTTCTTCATTTCCTAAAGAGTCAGCAAGCAGTGCAATACACCAATCGTCATAAGAATATTCCAAATTTTTAGATACTGATTCTGGCTCATCAGAAGCTGCAATAAACCCATTTTTTTTGTACCAACTTAATCCTAAATCATCTTGCATAGCTGAATGGACCATAGCTTCTAATGCTAAATTGGCATCATAATCTCTAATCCCTTTTGCATAGGCATCTACAATTACCGGAATAGCATGATAACCAATCATACAGCCAGTATAGTTAGCGGCCAATTCCCAAATAGGCAATTGTCCACCCTCTTTGTATTGCCTTAGAAAGGTACGGATAAATTCATTAGTTCGCTCTTGTTGAATCAAGGTAAAAAGCGGATGAGTAGCTCTAAATGTATCCCAAAGAGAGAAGATGGTATAGTGCTTATCGTCAGTATGGTGTTTTTTCAAATCTGTACCATTGTAATTTCCATCTGCATCTACATATAAATTGGGGTTGAGCAAGGAATGATACAAAGCAGTATAGAAAATCTCTTTTTGTGTTTCTGATTTCCCTTTCACTATAATTTTACTAAGTTCCTTTTCCCAAAGATTAGTAGTTTCTGCTTTTGTTTTTTCAAAATCCCAATGTGGTATTTCAGCTTCTAAATTGGCTTTTGCTCCTTCAGTACTTACGGCCGAGATCCCCACTTTTATCAGAAGAGGTTCTTCTAATTTTCCAAAAGAAATACCTGCAACCGATTGCGTTTCATTAAAGGTAATGTTCTGTAACTGCTCAGAGAATTGCATATAAAAATGCACTTTTTGCTCTCTTGCCCAATTGTCCGAATAACGAATACCTTGTAGCGTATTGCTATCTATCAATTCAATTTTATAATCCAATAATCTGTCTCTGTGTTCTAAATCAAGCACTACTTGGGCTGCTTCATCTTTTTGGAAAGTATATTTATGAAATCCTGCTCTTTGGCTTGTAGTTAGCTCAACATCCACATTATAATTTTCTAAAAAGACCTGATAAAAACCTGCTTTAGCAGTTTCATTTTCATGGGAAAATTTAGAGCTATATCCAGGATTGCCATCAGCACCATTATTTAAATATAGTTTGCCGGTAGTTGGCATAAGCAAAATATCGCCATAGTCCGAAACACCAGTACCACTAAGGTGGGTGTGAGAAAAACCATAAATAATAGAATCTGAATAATGATAACCACCACAACCATCCCAACCATCTAAACGACTATCTGGGCTAAGTTGCACCATACCAAAAGGAGCGCTTGCCCCTGGATAAGTATGGCCGTGCCCACCAGTACCAATAAAAGGATT
>JABGVU010000099.1 GCA_018645865.1 Flavobacteriales bacterium | reverse complement strand
TAACTTTAACAGGAACTAATATTACTTGTAGTGGGTATAATAACGGCACTCTAAACGCAATAGCTACAGGAGGTTCAGGCACATACAAGTATCAATGGTCCTCACAATTAGCTCCATTTCCAAGTCATTCTGGATTAAGTTCCTCATTATATACATTAGATTTAATTGACTTAATATGTGGAGATACTGGAACTGTAAGCTTTAATATATCAGAACCTGACATTCTAAAATCTAACACTATTAGTTCTCACAATTTCTCCTGTGACAGTTTAAATTGCAATGGTGGAATTAACTTAAACTTATCTGGAGGGAATATGCCTTATTCAATTTCTTGGAATAATGGTGACTCATTGACTGCAAGAAACAATCTATGTGCTGGAACTTATACAATAACAGTTAATGATTCAAATTCTTGCTCTATAATTGTCACTAGAATCATAAATAATACTCCAAGCACTCCCGACATATACATTTCTGCTATAGATAATTCTTCATGCGATACAAGCATTTGTAATGGGGCTATAAATATTATAGAAAACCCTGGAGCAACACCTTACACATATCTATGGAATAATAGTAATACAAATATTAATCTTTCTGGATTATGTGCCAGTACAAATTCTATTATTGTTACCGATACAAATTCATGTATTTTTGATACCTCAGGAATAATAATTAATTTTCATTCGGCTTCAATTCCAACATTATCGATAACAGGAAACAATGTGAGTTGTAGTAATGCTGGAGATGGATCTGCTAGTATTTCTGCTATATCAAACTTAGCATATTGCCCTTCAGGACCTGGATCATCCTTGTACTCAAATATCGAATTGGTGCGTTTAATTGGAGATGGAGATTCCATTGTAAATAATACTACAGGAACTTGTGATACGTATGAAGATTACACTACTCAATACACTACTCTAACTCCTGGACAAAACTATTCTATTGATATAAATTTAGGAACATGTGACCCTTTATTTGGAAATTTAGATGGAGGTAAAGTATTTATTGATTGGAATATGGATGGTGATTTTTCTGATGCTTTAGAAGATGTTGGTAGTATAGCTGTTACTCAAAGCCCATCATCACATACTTTAACCTTTACTGTTCCCAATTTTGGTTATTTAGGAGCAACAAGAATGCGAGTAGTTTCTCAATACAATAACAGTGTATTTGGAGCATGTGATCTTGGAACATGGGCTCCTTCATACATACAGCCATGGTATGGTGCAACTGAAGATTACACAATAGTTATAGGTGGTTATAATACCAATTCTTATCTATGGAGTAATGGGGACACTACTCAGCAAATAACTGGATTGTCAGCAGGGATTTTTTATTGCACCCTAACAAACAATAGTGGATGTAGCAATACGGATACTATTGAAATATATGAACCTACCCCTATAACCGTTTCAGAATCTATTACACATATTGACTGTAACGGGTCTAATAATGGTACAGCAACATTATCCATAGTAGGAGGAAATCTACCTTATACTATTAATTGGAATGGATCTGACACTAACGCATTAAGTGGCGGTCAACACAATTATACAATTACAGATAATAGTGGATGTATTTTCTCTGATTCAATTTTTATTAATGAGCCAGCAGAAATGATCTTAACATCATCAATCTCAAATAATATTAACTGTTATAATGGTTCTGACGGATCAATTGATTTATCGGTAAATGGTGGTAGCGGTACATATTCTTATTCTTGGAGTAATGGGGCTATTACTCAAGATTTATCAAATATCTCTGCAGGTCAATATATCGCCACAGTTACTGATAATAATAATTGCTCAGTGAATGATACGGTTATCATTGATCAGCCTGATAGCTTATCAATTACTCTGGATAACTTAGCTGATCAAACAAGCTGTTCTCCTGTTAATGGAAGTATTAGCATATCCACAACTGGAGGGACCAGCCCATATTCATTCTCTTGGAGCAATGGAGCAACTACTGAGGACATTACAACTCTTAGTGCAAACACATATACTCTTTCCGTGTATGATACTAATAACTGTTTTGTTCAAGGAACATTTATAATAAATTCTTTAATCACACCAATATTATTAACTTTAGAAAGCAGTAATTATAATGGATCTACAATTTCATGTAATAACTCAAATGATGGTTACTTGACAGCAATTACCAGTGGTGGTTCAGGAAGTTTATCATTATCATGGAGTAATGGATTATCTAGTGATACAATTTTTAATTTATCTCAAGGATTGTACGGAATAACTGTTAGTGATAGTGCGGGCTGTTCATACTCCGATAGTATTTACATTTATGAGCCACAAGCAATATCAGTATACCAACAACTAGGACAAGGAAATTGTGCATCTCTAAATCAAAACGTAACAATAAACTTAATTATAACAGGAGGAACACCAGGCTATACAGAAAACTGGTACGGAGTTAATCCTGACTCATTAATACTTAATACTCAATATACATATACTATAACAGATACAAATAATTGTTCTTTTACAGATACATTTACTCTTAACCTAGCTACTCCAATAATTATTGATACGATTATTAAAACTGATATAGAATGTTATGGTGAGAGTACAGGTACTGCTTCTTTTCAGATCTCAGGTGGAACCCTCCCTTATTCCTTTCTATGGAGTAATGGTGATACAACAACTATAGCCCAAAACCTTCTAGCAGGTTTTTACACATGTACAGTAACAGATTATAATGGCTGTAGTATTACTGATTCAATAATTATTAATCAACCAAACCTTCCATTATCTGCTACTTTAAGTGTAATTGATCCTATTGATTGCTATGGAGGCAGTGGAGCAGCAAATATATCTGTTACCGGAGGAGTTTCTCCATACAATTTAGTATGGTCAAACTTTCTGACAGATACAATTTCTATAGATTCGATAGCAACAAACTTAACATCAGGCTTTTCCTATTGCACAATCTTAGACGATAACAACTGTACACTTTTAGATTCTATATTTATTAATGAGAATGATAGCCTTTACACTATAAACACTATATCTGATTACAATAATTATTCCGTTTCTTGTAATGGATTAAATGATGGATCAATTGACATTTCAATTATTGGAGGAGTTGGACCCTTTAATTTAAAATGGAATAATGTAGCTGAATCTACTTATATTGACAGTTTATCTCAAGGGATATACCTATTAGAAATTGAGGATTCTTTAGGATGTCAGTTTAATATGCCGGTAACAATTACTGAACCTAGTCAAATTAACATGATAGAAACATATGAAAATGTTAGTTGTCATGGATATAATGATGGATCATTATCTTTTACTATAACTGGAGGAATTCCTTCATACTCAATCTCAGGAGCAATAATTAATCCATCAGTAAATTCAGATACTATATCGATTAACAATATATATGCAAGCACCCAAACTTTTGCAATAATTGATCAAAATAACTGTATTTATATTGACAGCATTATAATATCAGAACCATCTGCTTTATATGCTCATACAACTTTATCAGATTATAATGGAGTAAACATTAGTTGTAAAGGACAAAATAATGGATTTATAATTCTTGATTCAATATCAAATGGAATTGCTCCATATAATTTTTATTGGACAGATGTTAATGGAGTTTCTTTAAGTAATTTCCCAATTAACGACTCTTTATCAGTTGGAAATTATTCCTTAACTATAACGGACAGTTCTGGTTGCCCGTCCTTAGTTCAAAATTTCTTTATTACGGAGCCTAGTTTTGCATTAATCTCACATATTGATTCTTTGAATGTAACATGTTATAATGATTGCAATGGAACATTGATTCCAACATCATTTGACGGAACTCCTCCATATAATTTCACTTGGACATACCCTAATGGATTAGTTAATGTTAATGATACTATCAAAAACTTATGCGAAGGAAATTATGACTTATTAGTTACAGATGCCAATGGATGTAATAATAATCTTAGTTCATCTATTATTGAACCATTACCTGTTTCAATTCAATTATTAACTCTCACTAATGTTAGTATTTATGGCAATAATGATGGAGCTATTTCTGTGCAGGCAAATGGAGGAAATGGAAATTTCTCTTATTCATGGAGTAATGGAGGAAATACTAACTCAATATATAATTTAACATCAGGTCAGTACAATGTTATGGTAGTTGACTCCTTAGGATGTTCAGACTCTTCTGTTTATTTGATTGATGAACCATTGGCTTTAACACTTAATTTCGACAGTATAAATAGCAACCTATCAACTAGTTGTTATGACAGTTGTAACGGATCAATTTACATCAATCCTATATTTTCTCCTTTAGCAACACTTACAACTTATTGGAATGGTCCCAATGGATTTAACTCAACAGATGAAGATATATTTAATTTATGTTCAGGAGTATATAATTTATCAGTAATATCTTCAGGGGATTCAACACATTTCATTTTTGAGGTAATTCAACCAAATGAGCTTGAAGTTTCTATTTATTCAGATAGCATACTTTGTTATAATAGTAATACTGTATCGACAGCATACACCTATGGAGGAACACTACCTTATTCTTTCACATGGAGTAATAGCACTTCTAATATTAGCACAGTACTAAGTGCAGGAATTCATAATATTCAAATAACTGATGTAAATGGCTGTATTGTTAGGGATACCTTTACCTTATTAAACCCTGACTCAATGATTATAACAACAGCAGTTTCAAGCATTAGTTGTCATAATGGATCAAATGGAATTATTAACTTATTAGTAAGTCAAGGAGCTTCACCATACTTATTCTCAATAAATAATGGTATCAGTTTTCAAAGCAATAATAACTTTAACAACCTTTCATCTGGCAATTATAGCTTAGCCGTAAAGGATAATAATAACTGTTCTCAAACTAGCAATATCACTATTAATAATCCTTTACCATTCACAGCAATTATAGATACAATAAACTCTACAAATGTTAGTTGTTACGGATTATGTGATGCAACACCAATCTTCTTGCCTACAAATGCTATTGGAGTAGTAACACAAGATTGGGGTATTAATAATTTACCGCCTTTATGTGCTGGAACTTACAGTTGTCAATTAACAGACGGAAATGGATGTATTACAGTAGTAAATAATATTACAATTAGCCAGCCTGACCCACTTATTTTAACATTATCAAGTCAAGATACTACTACTTGTAATAATAATGGAGATGATGGTTTAGCTCAAGCAACTATACAGGGAGGTACTGGTATATATAATTTTGCATGGTCAAATGGAGAAATTACTCAATCAATTTCTAATCTTATTCCAGGCATATATAATGTTAATGTTACAGATGCAAATGGGTGTTCAATTTCTAACGACATAACTATCATAAATAATCCTATTCCATTTTTAATTGGAATAACATATAATTCTAATATCCTAAATGCTGATTTATCTAGTGGAGGAATACCAAATTCATATGTTTGGAACACAAGTGAAATTACTCAAAATATTTCACCAATATCAAATGGACAATATTGGGTTATTGCTGAAAGCACTATAGGATGCATATCAGACACAGCATTTTACAATGTAAATGATCTTATTAGTAATACAACAAGTATTCAATCTACTAATCTCAGAATTTTTCCAAATCCAACAACAGGATTAATAAATATTTATTCTGAGGATATAATAACTGAATTATCAATCGTTAACAATATTGGAGAAGAAGTTCCATTTAAAAATATAACTACATCAAAATTAGATATGTCACATCTTCCAAGTGGTATTTATTTTATACGTTTAAAAGTAAATAATCAAATAGTAAATCATAAAATATTACTTCAATAATTTTTCATACTTTGCAATCAAAATAGAAAACTATAAAACAATGATAAAAAAGACTCTTTACCTATTAGTAATTACACTAGTAATTTTCACATCTAGTATTACTGCAAGTAACTTAGACTCAGCACTTTACACATCTAATCTTAAAGCATATACATGGGAACCAATTTCAGATGTAAAAGACATTTTACAATATGAAAACCCTAAAAATTTAACTAAACGAGCTATTGATCAATCAAAGTTAGCGGAAGCACATTATTCTACTGCAGTAGAATTAATGAAAAAGAAGGAATATTCTTCTGCTATTAATGAATTCAAAAGCGCAATGAAAAGGTATAAAAGAGCTAAACTAAGTGATGATGGATTAAATTTCATTAGAGTTAATATGGCGTTATGCTATGCTAACTCAGGAAATAATGAAGATTTAGCTCTTAGTAAACGTTTCTTAAACCTAATTACTTCTAGAATATATTCTAATAACAATTGGACGTATAATATTGCTATAGCTCACAATAAAGTTGGTAATTCTTCTGAAGCAGCATCATTCCTTAGTTCTATTATAAGAAAAGATGAATTTAATTTCCAAGCATATGTAACTCTTGAAGATATATATAGAAAATCTGGAAATGAAAAAGATGCTGACAAAGTGATTCAGAGAATGGAAACAGCTAAAGATAAATTAATTGAAAAAAATCAAAAATCAAAACCATCTAACAATCAGAAAATAAAAAAGCAAGAAAAAAATAAAAAATTCATCCCAAAAGGGGAGCGTCCAGATATTACAAATCTTAAAATCTTAAGCAAAGATGATCACCTTCAATTCAATAAAGTTAACAAAATTAATGACAGAAGTATGATACAAATTCAAGAAGGAATTGGAGAGTACAATCTTGGTGTAAAAGCTTTAAGCAACAAAGAATATACAACTGCACAGGTACATCTTAAAAATACGGAGAAAAAATTTAAAAGAGGAAAAATAAATGATGATGGATTAAATTTTACAAGAGGAAACTTAGCAATTGCTTTCTTAGCAAGTGGGGATAAAAGAGGGATAGGACAATCAAAAAGACATCTAGGAAAATTAACTCCTAAAATTTATAAAAACAAGAAGTGGGCCTATAACCTAGCAGTTGCTCATTATACTTTTGCTACTAATTCAAGAGGAGCAACAAAATCAGAGTATATGAGTAAAGCAATTAAACTATTTAAAATAGTTATTAAAACTGATAAGTTATTTCTTCCTGCTCATGAAAACTTAATCTACATCTATAAAAAGGAAAATGAAGATAGTAAAGCAATTAGAGCACAACAGAATTATGAAAAATGCAGGAATGAATTAATAAAATCATTTAGTAGACAAGATCAATTAGCGCTTGGCATGAGTGATTTACATATTTTTAGAGTAAAACTTGGAACATTTGGAGAGTATAACACTCCTGCAGCTTTATTTGATGAAGATGAAGTAATAACAATTCCTATTAATGAAAATAGCACTACCTATATAGCAGGGATGTTCTATAATCTAGAAAATGCAATTAAATATCAAAAAAGAATGTTAAGGATGGGATATGAAAATGCACTAATAATAGCATATAAAAATGGTAATGAAATAGAGTTTTAATAGTCCTTAAAAGTTGAGAATGGAAAGGTTCTTATCCCAACTGAATACCATAATAAAGTCTGATCCAGTAGATCAGACTTTTTATTTTTATAAAATACCGAGCCAAAAAGATCAAACCATTTAAACGAATAGAGAATTTCAGTATGCAAAGTGTTAATTATAGTTGAAACGCCTTGTCCATTAAAATTTCCATATGAATATTGACTACCAACACCTTGAGCCTCAAAATCAGAAACAAATATATTTTGGCCATAATGCGAATACAGAGAATCCAAACCAACCTTAGCATGCGTTAATTTAATGCTAAACTTCCATTTCTGTTTACTGTAATTTGCAAGCATAAGTAACTCTTTAAAATTTGCACCCAATGGATGTGCTAAAGCTTGGTTAAAATGTGTATAAGATTGCATCGGTTCTTTATGCGCATAAGTATAGGGTTGTGCTTGATTATACTCCAATAAAAGATTTATTTTTTTAAAAGACGATTTAAGCCCTAATTGATAAGCAAACTTATTCTGAAAAAACCCTTCACTATATCCTTCGTCCCTATCTTTTTGTCTAGATATATTCAAATCATCTAATAAAACTTGCCCATAAAAAGTTGTTGTCTTAATTTTTGCATTAAAATTTCCACCAATCAACACATTATCAGGAGAGTGTTTTGAAAACTCTACTGGGCGATAAAAAATAATTGGATTCAAATACTCTAGATCATATCCTCTATTATAATTTTCATTTTTTGCTTGCCAGAGTACACCCTCGAAAATACCAATATTTATATTTTCTGTTAAACTAAAATCTAAAAAATGAATTGAAGAATGCTTTTTTCTATTCTGATTTGGATCTTGTATATCTAAAAAAGTAGTGTATAAATTATAATATTTAACTCTGCCAAATTCAGTAGATAACTTCAAATACGGATAAGGAGAATGTTCAGCAGATAACATCAGAGAACGATACCCATTTCCTATAAAATGTTTTCCTTTTCCAAAATCAACAGTTATGAATTTATTAACAAAATATTTTAGATTATATTGTAATCTACTTTTCTCTCTCCCAAATCCAGGAAAAATAAATAATGAATCTTGGAATTCTTTAATTAATTTATTATGATTTCCTGCCAAGTAATCAAAATGGGAAGTGAAAGTTATTTTATTCTTGAAATTAGAAAACAAGCTTGCAGAAAATAAATATGTACATGCATAATCTGATTTATTAGCTGACCCTATGCTAAACAATTTTGAATCTAAACTAAAATATTGAATTGTATCAGTATTAGGAGCAACTAAAGTATCTGAATCAGTGTTATAAAACTTCAACCATGGTCTGGAATCAGTTTTAAAAAAAATATCATTAAATCCTGAATGAAATGTCGATATCTGTCCACTTGAAAAAATTGGGAAAAATACTATTAAGTAATATTTATAAAGCTTTTTCATCCCCCTTGAATATGTTCCAAATTGTATAAAAAATAATATTGATATCAACCGATAAAGACCAATTTTCAATATACCAAACATCCAAACGAACACGTCCCTCCATATCTTTTAATTCCTTAGTCTCTCCTCTATAGCCTTTTATCTGAGCAGCCCCTGTAATACCAGGCTTAACTAACTGACGAACCATATACTTATTAATCAAAGCAGAATATTCCTCAGTATGCAACAACATGTGAGGTCTTGGACCCACTATAGACATATCGCCCATAAACACATTAATAAATTGAGGGAATTCATCTAAAGATGATTTCCTAAGAAAAGCACCTATTTTGGTAATACGAGTATCTCCTTTGCATGCTTGTTTGGTATCTGCTTCAACACTTTGAGTCATAGAACGAAACTTATAACACATAAATTCCATATTACCTACTCCAGAGCGCGCCTGTTTAAATAACACCGGCCCTTTTGATGACAACTTAATTAAAATAGCCATAATAGGATATAACCAAGTCAACACAAATACAATAACTAAAGATGAAAACATGATATCAAATACTCGTTTTAAAAACCGATTTGTAATATCCGTAAGCGGTTCAGCGCGTAATGTGACTATAGGCACATCATCATAAAAATCAATATTTACACGCTTAAAAATAAAGCCCCTAAAATCAGGAACTATTTTAAAGCGAATCATATTTTGATCACAAAAATCAACTAAACCTCTAATCCTTTGAGTATAAGTTAATGGCATGGAGTAATAGATTTCATCAATGGTATTATCCAAAGCAAATGATTCTAAATCATCCAATCCACCTCTACGAATACTATCTTTAACATCAAAATAAATATCACTATCAGAAAAAACACCCTTCACTTTAATTCCTAAGACATCATCTGACATAAAATAAGTATATAATTGATTGGCAACCTCATTACCACCAATAATGATTACTCTTTTGTAATTAAATCCAGATTTTCTATAAAGATAAATTAATTTAATTGCCGAATAACGCCACAACATTATTAGAGCAAAAAGCAAGACATAAGTTGTATATAAATGCTCTCTTGAAAACTCAGACGCTTTAAGTGAGAACAAAATAGCACTAATGACAAAAGCATTAAAAACAAAAGCTTTAAATAAATTAAATAAAACCCTATCTAACCTTCTTAATCGCTTCAGCTTATACAACTCAAGAAACAAAGCAACCAATACCCAAATTCCATTAAAAATGATAAACAAAAATTTGTATTTATCAGAGAACATTAAAGTATCAAACTTTAAATAAAAGGCAAGTAAAAATGAAAAATTGACAATAAATAAATCACCAATAAAGTGAATTAACCAGAAATACTGTGAATATCCTCTCATGCAATACAAAGGTAAGAATTAACTCAAGCTATAATAAGTGTCAAATGTAAATTTTTTTAACACCTTTATTAAGAGCTACTGTATGTTTCCATACTAAGCTATGAAGCATGCTTACATTAGTTAATTTCCGAATAATCCCATCGGGTTTTGAAATATCTCCTCCAGTTCTAATGTCTAAAATTTAAGGTAAGCCTAAGAAATTATTTATTTATAAAGTTAGATATTTTTTTCAATAATTGTTTTTCCGCATTTTGATTAATTTTACGCTTAACAGGTATCTCAATTATGTTATTTAAATACCTAAACAAATCTTTTTCATTATAAGCTACATTTATTAACCCCAGCTTCTCAAACCCAATTGCAGTATGATGCTGATGATCATTCCTATGTTCATTATATTTTACTAGCCTTGGGAAAACTACTAACTTTTTTTTATTTTCTAAAGCTTTAATTATAGTTCCCATACCAGCATGACCTATAATAACATCTGCATTATTAAAGTATTCATTAAAAACATCTGGCTCTAAATAATCAAAACAAGTCATATTCTTAAAATTTATTTCTGAATTAGCTGTTTGAGCTATAATGGAATATGTATCCTGATTGACAGCCCATTTATCAATAATTGAGAGCATCCTATCAAAAGGAGCCTGCGTTCCTGTAACAACAAATATTACAAAACTTTTCCTGAAAATTGTGTCTTCTGATTTGTTAAATGTTCCCATTGCGTTAAATGTAAATGTGTAAAATATTTTGCTAACTTACCGCTCAATGATATTTGTTCATAGTTTGCAATACTATCCAACCAAATAGTTTTTGCGCCTACAAATCGTGATATTATTATTGCAAATAAACCAGGTGCAGCTCCAGTTGAAATCACTATATCAGGCCTTTCATTCATAATAATTTTGATTAATTGAAAAAAAAGAACAATCAAATTTAATTTATTCCAAGCTGAAGCATCTTTCACTTGATAATATTTGCAAGTAGATACTTCTTTAACATATCCTTTTAAAGTAGAAACATATACAACTTCATTGCCAGAAAAAGATGATGTAATTCTTTGCATTTGAGTCCAATGACCACCTGAAGATGAAATTGCTAAGATCTTTTTCATTTTATCTTTTAGTAATATAATCTGTATTTTCTCTTTCTCTAAGAGCTTTATTTAAATTCATTAATTTGCTCATTCCAATAAGAATATTTGATCTATTTTTAATTAGCATTAAAAGAACATAAATGATATATTGAAATCCAAACTTATATGATCTTCCTAAGAAATACAAAATTGATTGCTGATATCTTCTCATACCAATAGAGCATAAGAATTTATTTGCATTCAAAGCTGTATTAAATTTTGAGTCAAAATGCGCTTTACTAATAATTTGAGTGACACTTCCTTTTGTTAATGAAATTACATATAAAATATCTTTATACGCCTTAATCTTTTTAGCAAAGTAAGCTGTTTTCAATGAAAAAATTACATCATTTGAAGCAACTATTTCATCAAATTTAATATTGTTCTTGAGAATTAAATCTCTTTTTATAATTTTTGCCCAAGGAGACGTAAAATAGTACCTTAGAGCATTTTCTTTTTTATTATCATTTAGAAAATCACAAACTAACTTTGAATACCGTAAATGTCTATATGTTTGTTTTCCGTTTTCGTCTCGACTATCAGTATTAAAATATATAATATCCGCACCTGAATCTACATTCTCAATTAATAAATTTTCAAGGTGTATTGTAAAGTAATCATCAGAATCAGCAAAAATAACCCACTTTCCTTTTGCTTTCTGTATCCCAATATTTCTAGCTCCACCGGCACCTTTAGATACATCACAAAAAACAATCTCAATATTAATATTTAATTCAATATCTTGAAGTTGTTTAACAACCGCAACATCACTATTGTCATCTATAATAATAACTTGAATATCATCATTATTTGGGATACTATCCAATAATCTTAAAAGATACTTCACCGAATCCTTGTGAGGTACGATAATAGAATAATTAATCATTTTTTAATGCTTTTCTGTCAATATGAATTTTAACAAACATAAATAGAAATATTAACAAAAAGATAACTCTTTCATCATTCAAAACTTTATTATATAATAAACTAAAAGTAAATAACATACTGATAAAAATAAAATCTTTCCTGTTCTTGAAGAATCGTTTTATAAAAGAGAAATATAAGAACAACCATAACAAAACACCTACAATCCCATACTCTGCTAATAGATTTGTAACCGACGAGATATTTAGTTGAATTCCAGCAAGAGATTTCCATCCTATGATTGAATAAATCTCAGAATAACAACCTGGACCAGCACCCCACCAACCACCCAGGTATAATGCCAATGCTGTCATATATCCTCTACTTTGATTAAGATTATCTAGATCTATACTCCCTACTAAAAAGAATTCTGAGAATCTATATAAAACTGGCTGAATCAACACGCCTCCTAAAATATTATCTAGAATCATAATTCCTAATAATAATGCTATGCCATAAAATATCATAAATTTCAGTCCTTTAAGTGTCCACCAATTATAGCTTAATAATAGTATCACTAAAGGATAATAACCCATATTCTCTGCAAAATAATTCATTACTAATGATAGCACAAAGACACAAAAAGTTAAGATATATGATCTCTTAACATAAAACAAGTAAGAAAGATATAACAAACAGTAATATGCAAAAGTATGCCCGCTAGCTATTCCAAAAGTTCCTGAAATATCATCTTTAAAATAACCATTAAACGATTGATAAAATACTAATATTGATTGTATAATAAAAATACTGCCGATTATAAAACCAAAACTATTTGCAAATTTCAATATCCGGCCTTCAATGTGTCTTTCAACAAGAAGCAATAACATAAATAAAACAAAGACATGCTTAATATTATCCCAAATTGATAAAATGCTAATTATATGGAAACCAGAAATGACAGTTGCTATAATAAAAAAAGATAACACCAAAAGTAATGTAGAGCCTAGCACAGCATTTACATGTTTTGAAAAGAAGCATAAAGCAAACAAAGCTAAGAAATCATACAACAACCATAAAAAATGAAAATCAACAGAGAACACAATTACTAAGAATGTAAATACAAATCCTTTTTCAATAGTAATATTTGAAAGTAAATTTTTATTTACTGAAGATAAATTCATAATCCTTATATTAATTATATAATCTTATTATTGAGATAACATATTCTTTTAGTGTTGCTCCAGACATCTTTCGAACTAAGAAATACCAACTTGGTAGAAATAATAGAATCATTGTTACAGTTAATGCAATAGTAACCTCTACAATACCAAACATAGAACCAGCATAAACAACAATTGGCATTAAAATTAACAATACAATATTCCATATAAACTGAATATCTGTTCTTCCTGTCGCAACCACCAAGCTTCCAATCGGATTTAATATAGCCCTAAATACCATATAAACACAAAGAATCCTAACTAATAAAACAATACTACTATATCCTCCTCCATAGAATATCTCAACTATAATAGGAGCAAAAACTATTAATATAAAATAAGAGACAAAATTTACTGAAGAAACAACATTTACAAGTTTTAAATAATTTTCTTTTAATAGTTCTAGATTATTCTGAAACTTAGCAAGTGTAGGTGCCGCAACCTTTGCTAAGATAGGGTTAATTACTTGTGTAGGCCTAAACACTAATTGTTTAGCCAAACTATATCCCCCTAAAACCTCTTGTGAAAAGAATTTCCCAATTATAAGAATATCAAGATTTCTATTAAAAAAATTAGCTGATTGACCTCCTACTTGAAACAAACCAATTCTTAAAAATGGTTTTAAATCTTTAAATCTAAAATAAACCCTTACTCCATGATTTCTTAATCCTAAGAAAAAAAGTAAGAAATTTGAAATAGCATACTCCAGAACTACCGAATAAACAAGTGCCAAAATACCGTAACCATTAACAGCTAACCAGATAGCAAATGACAAAGAAATTACTGACGCAATTATATCAAAGATGTTTATATATTTAAAAGATAGGTTCTTTGTTTCTATAGTTCTGAATTGTAAGCCAATTGAATTAATTATTATACTCAAACCAAGTACTTTAATCAAAAAATCTAATTCAGGTTCATTATAAAATCCTGAAATAATTGGGGTAATTAAAAATAGTAATAAGTATAAACAAATACAAAGTATTATATTAAACCAATACAAACTAGCATATTCATTTTTTTTAATATCCTGTTTGTGAAGAATAGCAGTGGTAAGTCCCATTTCACTCAACATTTTGAAAAATCCTAAGAAAAAAACAACAATCGCAAATACACCAAAATCATCCTTTGATAAAAATCTAGCCAAAATACTTACTTTCAAAACATTCGAGAGAGTAACAGATAAAGTTCCAAGTGTTGTCCACTTTACTCCTATAATAACTTGTTTATTAATATTCATTGTGATTTATAAGGCATTGTACAATTTATAAATTTCTTGTGTTTTATTAATAATTACTTTTTCACCTCTTAATTTAATCACTAATTCTCTATTTGTAATTTTTTGTTTCTCTTGTAATTCCACCCCAACTAAATCAACATCACTTTCTAAATCAAAAATAATCATACCAACATCTTGCATATATTTATAGGTGATTGATTTCTTATTTAGAAAAACTCTCATTCCCTGAAATAAAGACATAAAAATATTACCTAAAGCCTGTTGTCTTATATGATACATAATCACGGAATTACAAGATAGTATTAGCTGATTATATTTTTCTAAAGGAATAAATTCCAAAATAGGATTAAACAAGGTATTGAATCTTTTATCACCTTCTTTTATCACTAAGTCTCTATAGTTCCTATAGCCAGCATAACTTAAGGGTACAATTAATTTCTTATCACTATCTTTAATGAATTCAAATATATCTAAATGATTATTTGAATAATCAGATGAATTCCCTAATAATACAGAATCACCTAATTGAGAAAAGCATTGTTCATTAAACCTATTAATCCCATAATTATAATCAAGATATTTTGCTCTTAATTGAAACTCTTTTTTAATCAACTCGTACTCATATGGCAAAACAGTAATAAGATAATTAATTTTTTTTAGTGTTCCTATTTCCTTGTTAACCGAGAATACTCTGTACTTGTGAAAATGATAAATATTATATATAAAAGTAGATTTAAGAAGTTGTTTTATACTACTTCTTTCAACCTTATCCGTCAAAGGTTCATAAAGGTTTTTCTTATCAAAATAAGGATAGGCATCCGCACCCCAAACAGACCATACAACTGTAATATTCTTAGGGATTTTTTTTAAAATATATAACTTTAAAGGTGATAAACAGTGAATAATCAATAGTTTACAATCTTCAAGAATTGCATCAATATTTATTTCCTTCCATGAATTTGGGAGTATCTTTACTTGATCTGCTCTATTGACATACTTTAATAAACTAGAATCTGAGAATACAATATATCTGTTTTTTCCTTTTGAAATATTCTCAAAATTCTCAATTGTAATGTCTACAAACTTTTGATCCTCAAATAAGTGAACAATCATATATAAAGTTTCAGCAAATTATTTATTTTTCTTTATCAGGTAAATATGTTTTAGTTACATGTATCATCTTAATCAACTAACTCATCAAACTTAAATTCCAATTCTCTTTGTTGGTTTGCAAAGAAATTATACAATTTATTTAAAAGCGGTAATTCTTTTAACATATCTTCTTCTATCAAATTATGAAACATCTCTATAGCATTCAACCCTTCTAATATCACTGAATTAGATTTATAATCAGAATTAAAAAACCCTTTTCCAATCAATAAACCTAAAGTTCTATTTCTACTTAAATCATTTAATGAAGTCATGCAGAAATCTCCAAATCCACACGCTAAAAATAAAGTATCTTCTGATCCTCCAACATATTTTAATAAAATTCTAGCTTCAGAAAAAGCTTTAGTTAAAATCATAAAACGAGTATTTGGTGAATTGTATTTTGCGTCAATAACACCCAAAACCAAAGCGTAAATATTTTTTAATACGCTAAGCACCTCAACACCTTTAATATCAGTAGTGCAATCAATATGGAGAGAAGTATTTTTAATTATGGTATTAATAATTCCATATTGCTTACTAGTAGAGTAACCTAAAGTTAATAAAGTATCGGCATGTTCCATTACTTCAACAGAGAATGAAGGTCCTTTAAGAGTTACAATGTTCTTGATTCCTAGCCTCTTCTCAATACTCTCAACCACAGTTACACCTTCAGAAAACAAGCCTTTTGATAAATTCACAAATAAAGCCTCTTCATTAAAATACGATTTAAGAGCATTTAAATTTTCAATAATAACAGGTGATGGTAATGCAATCAAAATAACATCTGTATTTTTTAGCTGATTTCTATCTGATGTAGCAGAGAGAAGCTTAGTTAAATGTTTATTTGGAAAGCAGGATTTGTTTGTATTACAATTATTAATTTCATCAACTTTTTGCTGACTTCTGGAAAACAACACTACATTGTTTTCTGTATTTACTGAAAGCTCATTTGCTATTGCGGTCCCAAAGGCTCCCCCTCCAAGCACTATAATATTCATGATGCGAATTTAGCAACTATTATAGCAATTCAGAAATATAACCATCAACATATTTCAACAGTAATTCCTTAACAATTATTTCATCTTGGTTTTCTCTAGCTAATTTGATTGTTTCAACACAAGAAATCACTTCTTCAAGTCGTAATTTAGATTCTTTTGCTTGCATAATTCTAGGATGTTCTGATTGGCTGACATCATTCCCAATCAGTAGTTCTTCAAATAATTTTTCTCCAGGGCGTAAACCTGTAAAATCAATATTTATATCTCCATCAGGATTTTCGTTATCAACTGGAGTTAATCCACTTAAATGTATCATTTTATAAGCCAAGTCAATAATCTTAATGGGCTCACCCATATCCAAAACAAAAACATCTCCCCCTTTCGCCATTGCACCAGCTTGCAAAACCAATTGTACAGCCTCAGTAATTGTCATAAAATAACGAGAAATATTTCGGTGAGTTACAGTTACCGGACCTCCTCTCTTAATTTGTTCTCGAAATAGTGGAACAACTGAACCTGCAGAATCCAACACATTTCCAAACCTTACCATTGAGAAACAAGTACTACTTTTAACAGAAAAAGCCTGTAAAATAAGTTCAGAAAAACGCTTTGAAGCTCCCATTACATTAGTAGGGCGAACAGCCTTATCAGTAGAAACCAACACCATATTATCTACCTTTAATTCATCAGCAACTCTAGCCACATTATAAGTTCCAATAATATTATTATAAACCCCAGAAATAATATTCATCTCAACCATAGGGACATGCTTATAGGCCGCAGCATGAAAAATTGTATTGATATTATGTTCCTTAATTATTTTTTTAAGCTGATGATAATTAGTTACAGTACATAAAGATGGTTTAATTTTAACACTTTTTAACATTAATGATAACTCCTGATGAATCCTATACAAATTAAATTCAGAGTTATCAAGTAATATAATCTTATCAGGAGAAAGGTTAATAATTTGTCTTGACAATTCAGATCCAATACTACCACCAGCTCCTGTAATTAAAAGATTTTTTCCTGTTATATTCCTTTCAAGTAACTTTTTTTTAGGTGCAACAGGACTTCTACCTAAAATATCAGAAACCTCAACATGTTTAATGCTATCAATTGAAACCACACCATTTACTATATTATCTATTGAAGGTAATACTCTAACTTCAATAGGGAATTTTGTAAGCTTCTTAAGTATTTGAATCCTTTGTTTATGTGTTGCTGAAGGCATAGCAAATAATAAAACCTTTGCCTTCTTAATTTTTATTAATTTTTCAATTTTATCAAAAGCGAAAACCTCCAAAGAATTTAAAATAGTACCTTGCCTTGATTTATCATCATCAATAAATGCAATTGGTGCATAAATAGTACTTTTCTTTAAATTCTCTACTATTTGTATACCAGCATTACCAGCACCATAAATTATTGTTTGCTTTCTAGCATTCACAAAGCTATCCCATGAATATAAATAACCTTTAAGTAGAAACCTAGTACTAATTACACAAATATTTACTATAAACCAGAAAATAGGAAGAACCGACATTGGGAGTGAGAATTCTGCTTTTTCTGATAATCTAAAAAACCATATAAAAAATACAACTATTAGTAAGGCTATTGTAGTTGCTTGAAAAGTAGTAGTGATTACTTTTATGCCAATATATTGTAATACTGACCTATAAAGACCTAGTTTAATAAATAATGAAGTCATGATTAAAGGAATTAAAATAAATATCCACCATGATTCATAAAAATAATCCACTGGCCATGGTTCTCCTAATCGTAAAACAAAAGATAGCCACAATCCAAATAGCAGAGCACTAACATCTACCAACAACATAACAAGTTGCTTGTAAATTCTCGTTAATTTTTGTAATCTAAGCTTCATATAATTCTTTTATTTTACTCACAACTCTTTTCAAATCTGCTACTGAGATATTGGTTCCTGAAGGTAAGCACAATCCTCTATTAAATAAATCTTCCGAAACACCATTCACATAAGATTTACATTCTTTAAAAACAGGCTGTAAATGCATTGGCTTCCAAAGCGGTCTACTTTCAATATTATTTTTTTCCAGATGTAAACGCAATTGTTCTCTATCTATTGTTGAATTTTCTGACAAAAGAATAGTGGTCAGCCAGAAATTAGAATAACTATCCTCATTTTCATTCAAAAAACTAATTTCTTTAATAGAAGACAATTGATCTTTATAAAATAATTTAATTGCTCTCTTTTGTAATATTCTTTCTTCTAAAACCTCTAATTGCCCAAGACCTATAGCGGCACAAACATTACTCATTCTATAATTATAGCCTATTTCAGAATGTTCATAATGAGGTTTATTATCACGAGCCTGACTGGCTAAGAATTTTGCTTTTTCAACCAAATATTTATCTTTACAAATTAAAGCCCCACCGCAGGAAGTTGTGATAATTTTATTGCCATTAAATGAATAAACACCAAATGATCCGAAGGTACCTAGTGGTTTATTTTTAAAAGTTGATCCAAGAGCCTCAGCAGCATCTTCAATAACAGGAATATCATACTTATTAGCAATTTTCATTATTTCATCCATTTTAGCAGGCATCCCAAAAAGATGAACTAACATTATAGCTTTTGGCTTTTCATTATCCAAAATACAATCCTCAATTGCTTTTTCTAATAAAATTGGACACATGTTCCAACTATCAATATCACTATCAATAAAGACAGGATTTGCTCCTACATATGCAATTGGGTTTGCTGATGCTGAAAAAGTAAATGAGGAACATAATACTCTATCTCTTTTTTTTACACCTAATAAAATTAATGCTAAATGCAAGGAAGCCGTACCACTACTCAGTGCAGCCACCTCAAAACCATTAGAAAGAGTCGATAGTTTTTTTTCAAAATTAGAAATATGAGGACCAACTGGAGCGATCCAATTTGCTTCAAAAGCATTTTGCACATGCTTCAGCTCATTACCCCCCATATGAGGAGAGGACAACCATATTTTCTTCTTATTAGTCAAATCAATAATTCACTCTAAATATAGTGGCAAATATAATTTTAATGTCAATCCAAAGGTTATTATTATAGTAATAATCAAGATTTAATCTTACTTTATCAGGATAAATTACTTCATCATTAAATTTAAGTGGATTATCCTGTGTCGCTAAAACTTTTTCTTCATCATAATATTTTAAACTAGCAACTCCAGTAATACCAGGACGTAACTCAAGTATTTTTCTATCTTCTCCTATTAAATTATCTGCATAACCACAAACATCAGGCCTAGGTCCAACAAGACTCATATCACCTTTTAATACATTCCATAACTCAGGAAGTTCATCCAATTTGAACTTTCTTAAAAAAGCACCTATTTTTGTAATTCTGATATCACCTTTAACAGAAATAGTACTATTAGAACTTTGAATTACAGTCATAGATCTAAATTTTATCATTTGAAATATTTTACCATTCCTCCCAATTCTTTTCTGAACAAAAAAAACAGGACCTTCAGAATATATCTTAATCAAAACAGATACAATAATAAAAATAGGAAATAAAACTATTAATCCAATTAATGATGTGCTAAAATCAAATAATCTTTTCATTAGATTCGTTTTATAATTGCATTAAAAGCATAATTTAAAAAGCACCAAACACTATATAAAAAAGATAGCTTTTCAAATTGACGATAGACTTTCCAAACATCCTTTGCTGCACGCCATTTATTAGCAGTATTAGAAGTTGAAACAATCCTATATTTTGCCAGATTTTCATTTAATCCATATGCATCAAACCCTCTTTTCATTATTAGCAACCATAAAGCCATATCATGAGATGAACTAATGTTTGGCATTTCAAAATCCCCAATCTTTTCTCTATCAATAACAACCGTTAAACAACCAATAATTGTGTTTTTAAGATAATCATGATAAGTCATCTTATCAGGAGCGTTAATAACATCTATAATATCTGATCTATCTTCTGAAATAGATTGGTATGATGTATATGAAAATGCAATGTCATTTTGCACCATAAATGAGATTTGTTTATCTAATTTCTGTGACTCCCATAAATCGTCTGAATCCAAGAATGCAATGTACTTTCCTGTAGCATTTTGAATCGCAATATTTCTAGCATTTGCAGCTCCAATATTATTATCCAAGAATGTTATTTTAATTCGCTCATCCTTTTTTTCTAGATTAAGAAGCAATTCTTTAGAGTTATCATTTGAACAATCATCAACTATTAATAATTCCCAGTTAGAATAAGATTGTAGTAAAACAGAATTAACACACTCTTCAATGAACTTTGAGGAATTATAATAAGGTGTTATTATGGAAATCAAATCATTCATTATAAACCAAATTTTCTTCTCAAAGTAAACATAAAAAAATATCCAATTTTAACATACACTGGTGGGGCTAACTGAATAACTCTATTTATTAATTTTAAGTCATTATCTATAAAATATTTTTTCCAATCTCCTACATTGCCTTTTCTAAATAATTTATGACTACCACTACCTAACTCCGGATAATAATTATTTCCCCCCTCTAATGCTATAGTTTTCAATTTACTTAATGAAGTATTTTCTTTAATCTTCAAAATTTCAGATATAGAAATTTCAGAAACACCTATAATCAAACATAATTTCTTTATTGAATCGATGAAATCAGATTTTAACATTTCAAAAGAAAAAAACAAACTTGAATCAAAATTTTTCTTACACCTAGAATTAAACAAGCTTATTTCATAAGCTTTAAATACACCAATAAATTTAAAATAAATATTAAAACTTAAATCTTTTTTTCTGTAATTATTGAAATGATGAAAATGAGATACTATTGCGTCTTTGACATCTCTATTTATAAATATAAATCTAACATCATCTGAGTATTTTTCAAGCATTATTTTATTACTAAAATAATGAGCTTTAGTAATGTAATTAAACTTTTTAAAATCTTCATTTTTTAAAAAATTAGAAAGATTATCTTCTAAAATTCTAGTTGGAGATTTAATATTTGGATTATACTTTATAGGAATACTATCAATTTGGATATTTTTAATTTTAAATATCTCTAACAAAATTGCGTGCAACCACGAAGAACCAGATTTAAAAGTACCATTACAGATTATTAACATAATAATTCTTTTTGACAATTTCTTCTAATTTTCTCTTGCAACAATATTGAATTTATGTTTCTAATAAAAGAAAAATGAAAAACTGACAATATTTTTCGAAAAGGAAATAAACAACTTACCATTAAACCAAAAAAAGGGTTATATTTAATATGCAAATAACAATAAGCTTTTCTAAATTTAAATTTTTTGACTAAGAACTCCTGAATATTTGTTTGATGAGAAATACTTTTTGTTCCATCAGTTACATATCTTAATTTCTGCTCTGCTAAATAATAATTATTCATAGTATAAAATAAAGCGTAAAAAGGATATTCCTTAGCATAAATTGGTAAGATCTTAATAGTTGAATAATCGCAACAATCATCAAACACTCTATTTTGAGCAAAACCTACTAACATATTGTTTCTATAAACTCCCCAATAATCAAAAGCGGGAAGTAAATCATCATTAAATTCTTGTAAACTTTTAATCTTATTTGCAGTATTATATAACTGGAATACTGTTTTATAAATGACGTATGCACTCTCAATCATTTTATCAAGAGTTATCTTTCTAATCTCAAAATTTTTTAAACCTTTTCTAATCTGATTTCTAGTGTTAGAACTATAATCATTTATCTCCATCTTTTTATCTTGAATCAAATACCAAAAATCTAATTCTTTTTTACAATCAAAATTGGTTATCCATCTTGCAAAAAAAGCATTATTCTTTTTTATTTCTGAATTAAGGCCCTGCGTGAAAATCTCCTGATGTGGCGCTTTTGCAGAAACTAATACTCCTTGATATTTTCTCCATTGATTAGACATTCTTTTTTACTTTTAATATCAATGAAGTTTCAATTAAACTCATAGCCATAACTACAAAAAGTAATCTAGAATCATTTAAACTTCCACTAAAAAATGAATTACTCATTAAATACAATTGCAAGTAAAATAATAGAGGATAAAAGGAGTGTTCATTGTTTTTATTCAAATACATCTTTTTATAATTATAAAACAAGATTTTTAGAAGTAGAATTAAAAATAGAATCCCTGAAATAATTCCTAATTCTGCAAAAATCTCTAAAACTAAATTATGAGGATATTGATGTTTTAATAAATGAGTTGGTTTTATTTTGTTTGCATAAACCTGCCAATTACCTAGTCCAACACCTAACGGATAATGTAATATTAAATCAACAGAGCGAGAAACAAATACCATCCTTGCATCTATAGATGTATTACCTTTTGTTACTAATCTTTCCGTTTTACCAATACCTAATATTGATGTATTAATACCTGAAAAGAAGACAATCGATCCAATTAGACAGGAAAAAAATAATACTCGCAGAAATATCTTCTGGAAATTAAGAAAGAAAAAAACTACCAAGGTAATTACTAAAGATAAAACAGGCCCTTTACTACCAGCTGCTAATGAAAGAACTAAGAGAAATAACATAAGTAATATATTCTTCTTATTTATTCTGCTTGGCTTTATGAAAAATAAAATAATCAGCCCAATATTCATCCATCTAGCAAATACAATTGGGCCACCTCCTAACACGCTTAATCTATCAGAAGAAGTTGAAACAACAAATAAACCAATTAAAGAAAGTGCAATAATAAAGCCTAAAAGAATCTTAAAAAAAACTCTTACATCATTATATTTAAATGTTTCAATAACAATAATAACAAGAGGAATAACAATGAATATAAAATTAAAATATTTCTCAAATCCAAAATCATCATAATCAAAATACAAGCATAAAACTGGTGGAAAGATTATTATTATCGACAAAAAATAATAGAATAACCGTTTGGTATTAAAATGTTTAACTCTTTTAATTGACAAAAGCAAAGGAATAGATACCAGTAAAAAAGAGACACTTAAAATTATCGATAGATTTATTCCAAGAAACTCTAATCTTTCATCGTACAACCTTCCTATTGCCAACATTGCACAAGCTAACAATATATATATCCATGAAAAAATATTTTTAATTTTCATATCTATAATATTTTATAAAAGCAATTATCGATATTAGAAAGGAAATAAAAGCAAGGACATAAATCATAACTAGTGAATTAAGCCTTACTCCCTGATTATTTAGATAAAAATAACCCAGTAGCAATAAAACAGAAATAATAAATGGTTTAGCTAAATATTTACTTGTTCTCTTAATATAAGATTGAGGTAAAGTGAAATACGGTTGAAATAATGCTGAGGAAATAAATATAAAGATAAAACTCCAACTTATATCTTTTATATAGCTAGATGTTATTAATGTATCGCTAGCTGTAAAAGCACCTCTTTCAAAAGTAAAAGAGATAATCTCAATACTAAACAAAGAAATAACAAGAATAAACACCCCTCCTATAATGGTAGAAATTAATGCAGAGAGTAAAATTATTTTATAATCTCTTTTGACAGAAATTATTTTTATAACCAAGGTATTAATATTCATTACAACAGCTGTAAGAAAAATATTTAAGAATACTATTGCGTAAGTGTAGAATGCAATATTCTCACTTCCATCAGCACCCGCAACAAATCTGCTCAAAAGCATGATAATATTTGCGAAATTCCCTAATATCATTATTGAGAAATTAAAATCACTAAGCGATAAACTTGCTCGAACATCTCCTTTCTCAGCAAGTAACGGTTTTACATAAATTAAGGCCAAGGCTATTACTCCACTTAATCTGCTTAAAACAACACCTATAATACCAAATGCCTCATGTATAATCTTAAAAAGTAATATAAAAGGATAAAGTAACAAAGTTGAAATAGAAAGATTAAACGTTGTAGCAACTGAGTGCTGTTTAAATCTCCCTTTTGCCTGTAGAATGGTTAAAAAGATTGAATTAAAGAAATTGACACTCATCACAACACCTAATAAAACTGATAACACAAGATATAACCCTATTTCTTTAGGATTAATATAAAACATTAAAGGGATTTGAATAATTTGACTTAACAGAAATAATTTAAATGAGAAATATTTTGAGAAATCAAATACATTTGAGAGGTCTACTGAGACTTCTCTTCTATACAATTTTGCAAATTTTGGCATAAGATTTGCTTGTAAAGCATTGCCTAATGTAAATTGTGAGAAAAAATCAGTAACAGTTTTAAGAAGTAAATAATTTGCATATATAATTGAAGAACCAAAAAAGAATGCTAGTATAATTTCCCTTAAAAAACCAAGGCTTTTTTTAACTAGGGTTGAGAAAAACATATAAAGAAAATCTGTAACAGACTTTAATGAAAATATGCTTTTGATAGACATATAATCTATTCTTTAACGCCTATCTGCACATATTTGAACCCTTTACTTTCAATAAAATCTGTTCTAAACTGATTTCTACCATCAATAAATAAATTTTCTTTTACTAAAGTTGATAATCCGGGCTCATAAACTGGGATAACACCCAATTTTAATTTATCTATTTTTCCATGATCTACATCATTGTCCATTAAAGTAAAACAAGCAGCAGCAACTAAGGCAACATATCCTAAGCCTATAATTCCTGCTTTCATATTAATTAGTTTTTACTTCTTTAACTAAAGCGACAAACAAACCTAAAATAAAAGATAAAATAGCGCCTAAAACCCCTAAGATTAAAATATCATCTTCTTTCTGATTTACTTTAGCAAAATTCTGTACAAATGTTAATGGTTTTAATAAAGCCTGTTTAGTTTTTATGTTTTCTCTAAGTTGACTAAGTAAAATAATTTGATTACTAACAACGCTACTCTCTTTACCACTAACTATATTTACAGAACTTACATCTAAACTGTTTTTAGCACCAACAATTCTAATGTTATTTAACATTTCTATCTCATCATTGATATTATTAATAATTTCAATATTAGAAGCTAAATAACTATTGTGATATTGCTTAATAAAAATGTTGTTTGTAAAATAATAAATAAGACCTTCTTGTAATTGGTTAATGTGCTTTTCATCAAAAGTTAATAATGAAATTTCAAATTTATTGAGTGCATAAAACTTCTCATTCATGTCCTGTTGATATAATTGTTCAGCTTCAATACTTTTTAAGCTCGAAACAACTTCTAACTCTAACCCTAATGAATTTACTAAGGCAGAATAATCTTTATTTTCAATATTAATTTGCAAATGATTAATCAAATCAATTGCTGTTCTTTGGCTTAAATCCTCAATCTGTTCTTGTCTTTCGTATTCAGAAATACCTGACATACAAATTGCTTTTGTTTCATAATAAGGAGTTTTAAATTTCTGATATGCAATAACACTAAGAATACCAGCTCCCATAAAAACAAAAAGCAATCTACTATTTCTTGCAATAAATTTTACAAGATTAGAAAATAATTCATTTAGATTTAATTCTTCTGTCATTTCTTATTTATTTAAAAATTTCCCTGTTACAAGATTATAAATTCTTGATTTAAAATGGTGAAAATTGCTATTCTTTGTTCAAATTAAAAAAGCCCCATTAGGGCTTCTAGTAATGTATTATTTATTGCGTTTAATATTCCCAAAGATCATGTTCCATATTAAAGATTTCTGTCTTAATTTTTTCTGCTTCTAATAAAGCATCAAGACCAACCATGTATTCATTCACCTTTCTATCCATAACACTTGATTCTTTCACAATAGTACTCCCAAACATTCTTTTCCAAAAAATATCATCATAAGTTCTTCTTTCAGCATTATTTTTAACTAAATTAAAAACTTCTGCATTAATCAAAATTTCTCTAGCTTCTGGGAAATATACCCAGAAAAGAGGAGAAAATGTTCCTAACAACTGATTATTAACTTCATCTCTATCTTCTTGTAATGGGGCTAATCCAATAATACGAACATCCATTACTGATCTTTGTTTATCAAAAAACCATTCTTCTTTTATTCTCCATTTTTTAACCGTATTTCTATTAAATGGAACTACATTAACTCTTGTGGTTTTTGCTTCTTCTGGATCAGCTCCTTCAGCAACAGCATCCCAATCAATCACTTCAATTAATTCTTCTTTAGCTCCTCCAATTTGTTTTATACCTTCAGGAGTCATTGGTTCTCTAAATTCATCATCCATAGCAGCATTATCATATGCAGTAATACTACCTTCCTGTATAGCAGAGTAAATAACATCAATTAAACTCTTTCTATCTTCAATGGTGTGCCCAACACCATCATTTTCCGGATAATAAAAAGGATGATTAATTTTTTGACGTAAATCAATTTCTCGCCATATTTTACGAGACCACATTACATCTGCTTGACGTAAAGGGGCATACTGCTGAACTCTTTTATTATGGTGCTTTTCTTTCTTATACACAGAATTCATGTCCTCTGTAGTAAGTACATCTTGAGCATTTATTCCTACAACACATAGTGTAATTGTAATTAATAATAAGATTATTTTTTTCATAATTATTTATTTTATTTCTATAACTAATGGATCTAAAGGTATTTCATCACTATTCTTGTAATCTACCCTTTTTGCCTGAATATTAGAGATTGTTATTGTATTTCCTGATTTTATATTTTTAATAATATTTATCATCTTTAATGAAAATTCTGGTCCTTTTGTTTCTTCCTTCATTTGTTCTCCTTTATACACTCCTGTCAATCTAAAAGAAGTAATCATATACCTTACTCCTTTAAAATCAAAATCCTTCAGTCTTGCCAATATTCCTCCAGCATTAACCATCATCATCTTATCAATGACGGTTGTACCATTAACACTCTTTGCTCCTAAAAGCTCTGCCTTTGGTGGAGGTACGGGCTTAACTCGAAATTCCATATCACCCATTTTAGTACGCTTACCATTTACTTCTGTAAAAAGAGATACCATAGCCTTTCCTTTTTTAGAAGGACGAGCAGAATATTCTCCCAATGATTTTTTAATTACTGAAATTTTACCATTATTAATTACTGCAGAAATTACTCCTGCAGTATATCCAGGAACAGAAATTTTAATTGGGTTGTCAACCTCTAAATATAAAATATTCATATTTGTTGGCGAAACAACAGCTGTTTTAGCAGCTACCAAATATTCGCCTCTAAAAGGATAAATTTTAGTGCCGTTATCAGTTTTCATAGCAATTAATCCTCCCCACTTTTGGACGCCCTCTGATAATGCTCGTTTTGCAAAAATTCCCTTACCATTCACCACTTTAACCGTTTCATAATCATCACCAACCATCTCATATTTCCCTCCTCCTAATGAATCAAATTCTCCAACATAAATAATTGGTGCTTGTGTAGTATCCTTTGCGGCAATAAATATTTGAGCCCTAAAAGAATCTCCTTTTAATACAAAATTAGAATTGGGAATTTGAATACCTTCAGCAGAAGTGAATTTCAATGATCCTGCATCAATATTTTCTCTTAACATATTAATAATGTCTGCTTCAGTGTTTCTAACATCAGATTGCATTTTAGAAAGTAGCGTTAATGCTCCAACAGAAGGCATATCATAAAAATTATATTCTTCCCATAACTGTTTTTTACCTTTTATTTTTTTATCTTCATAATTACAAGTTTCATTTATTGATGCAATTAGAGATTCATTTCCATCTGCAATAGAAATAAGTGAATTTTTATATGAACTTAAATCAATCTTTAAATCTGTTGCAATATTATTTTTCCTTTTTGAATTGTAAAATAAATCGCCAGAAGCATGTCTATCATCCTTATTAGTTAAAGCGCCAATATTCATTAATTTTTGTTGATCACTTAATAAATCCCAAGTTAACACAATTGATTTTCCATCAATTAAATCACCTTCTTCATCTTTAATTTCACTTTCAGATCCTAAATAAACTTTTTTATCAGCTTTTAAAACAAGATTATATTTCATTTCTTGCAAAGAAGCTACTAATTTATCTGCTTCTTGTTTAATTTTATACGCTTGCTCTCTATAAGGGCCTGCCTTAACAGGATTCACCTCAGCAGCAGCATCAAAAGCAGCATAAGTATCTCCATTTTTTGCATTAAAATTTGTAGTTGTTCTAGTAATACCATTATTCACTTCAAAAAATGAATTTAGTACTTCCTTGGATACATTTAATGCAAGCAGCGCCGTAAGCACTAAATACATCATGTTAATCATCTTCTGTCTTGGCGACAAATTACCTCCAGCCATATTATTTTATGTTTTTCAAGTAATTAATGATGATTATTTATTTGAATTCATTGCAGTTAGCATGTTTCCATATACCTTATTTAATTGCTCTAAGTTATCAGCTAAACTACTAACTTGCTCTTGAAATCTCTTAGAATCATCTACAGAAGATTGTAAATTTTGCAAGAACAAAGTTGTCGCCTCCATCTGATGATTAGAAGTTTGTAATTGCAACTCATATAAAGAATTCAAAGCATTCATATTTTTTACTCCTTCCTGAATTTGTGAATTATATTCTGAAATACCAGAAGCAGCAGTAACCGTTTCATTCAATTGCCTAGCCGATTCACCAAAAGATCTTAGTCCTTCATTTAAACTTTCAATTAATTCGTTATCAATCTTGGCTTTCGCTAAAGCATCATCTAATTGTTGAGATGGTCTTTTATGATCAGGGTCTTCCATATGAGCAAGTTCTGGATATACTAATGACCAATCTGGATCAACATGTGGCTTCTCAAAAGCAGAGAAAAAGAAGATAATCGCCTCAGTACCTAAACCGACAGCAAGCATAATTGATGCTCCTGGATAATGTTCTATTTTAAATAGTGCTCCTAAAATTACAAGTGCTGCGCCCCAACCATATAATTTTGGCATCATTACTTTGTACCATTTTGCTTCTGTTATTTTTGCTAAATTATCTATGAAACTCATTTTCTTATTTTTATTTAATTATTGAAAAAATTTATTCAAAATCTTTTTTATCTCTACCAAGGAAATCAACTGCACATCTAAAACCAATATAGCTTTTAGCTGTATCCTGGTACTCAAAAGTTCTTGTACTTGTTTGTATGAAATAAGCAATATCTTTCCAAGAACCTCCTCTGATAGATTTTCTTTTTAGTACAGCATGATCATCTTCACTTGCATTATAATGATAATCCATATTCATATCATGAGAATATGAAAAAGCAGATTCATCATAAGCATTTGAGGTCCATTCAGCAACATTTCCTGCCATATCATAAAGCCCAAAACCATTCGGATTATATGAAGCTGTTTTAATTGTTTTAAGACCTCCATCAGCAACATAATTACCTCTTAATGGCTTAAAGTTTGCCAAAAAACAACCCTTCATATTACGAGTGTAAGGACCACCCCAAGGGTAAGGAGAAAAATCCAACCCTCCTCTTGAGGCATATTCCCATTCTGATTCTGTAGGCAATCTAAATTCTGGCAATACTGGTTGTTTAATTTTTCTTAAGAAAGAATTCATTATTTTTGTTCTCCATTTAGTAAATGCCGTAGCTTGTTTCCAGTTAATACCTACTACCGGATAATCATCAAAGGCAGAGTGAAAAAAGTAATTCTTAGTATACGGATCATTAAAAGAATATGCATAATCGTGAATCCAAGTTAATGTGTCAGGGAAAATTGAAACTTCAAAATCAGATAAAAATTCACTTCTATCTCTCTTACCAGCAGCATCACCTTCTCTTTTTGATTTACTTGAAGCAGCCTGGACATCTAAAACTTGATATTTAAACACATACTTTCTAGTATCAAACTCGCGTCTACCGTTCAATCTTTCATGTTCTGGTAAATACATTTCTTCCTCAAGTATTTCTCTAACCTCTTGATCATCCCATCTAATTTTAGTATTCCAGTTAACTTTTGCAGGCTCCAAGAAATTACCATAATTATCTTCCTCAATTAGGTGTCCTTCAACTCCTGCTTCACCTAAAATAGTATGTGCTAAAGAATCTCTCACCCAAGTTACAAACTGGCGATATTCATTATTAGTAATTTCAGTTTCATCCATATAGAATGCCCCAACAGAAATAGTTTTTGATGCCGACACATTTGAAAATGGAACATCTTGATCAGAAGGCCCCATATTGAAACTTCCTTGAGGAATGAATACCATTCCATAAGGATCTGTAGGATTCCAGATCTGTCTATTTTGCGATCCAATCAATTCACCATTACCCGAACTACCACAAGCACTTAATAGTGCTACAATTGAACTTAATAATATTATTTTTTTCATATTCATATTTATTTATCACTTTCGTGAGTTAAATCTATTTTATAAGAATCTTGGATTTTTGTATTTTGAAATTGCTTTGTTTGTTTTAATCTTAAAGTTATATCCTAACATAATTTCTAGAGAATTCCCCATTGGATTTATCATTGTTATATCATACCCTAATCCAAACCTTAAATCTTCATTCACGTTCATACCTGCCAATAAAATCAGGCCTTCATCTAACCTATAACTAACGCCACCCCACATCTTATTATTGTATATTAAATTTGTATTAATATCTAATTGAGAAGTTGCTCCATCCGATTTTAAATATATTGAAGGGTTTAATGAAAGCTGAGGATTAAGTTCATGATAGTAACCTGCAATTAAAAAGTAATGTCTAGCTAGAGGATAGTTAGCACCATCACTCCATTCTACAACAGGCTCAGTCATATGTGAAGAAGAAATTCCAATATAAACATCCTGAGTATTATAATAAATACCAGCTCCTATATCTAGCTTTGATCCACTTACACTACTTAAAGGAATCGCATTATCACCTGCTTGAGCGGGATTAAGTTTAGCGCCATCTAAGCCACTCTGAAACATTCCAACTGACATACCCATTCCAATTTGACCAATTCCTAATTCAGTACGATAAGCATAAGATGCTTGTAAACCTAAATTACTAAATTGAACTATATTATCTTTCACAACATTCAAACCAACACCACCAAATAAGAATGGTAATTCAGCATCAATACTAAAATTTTGAGTTGAAGCAGCAGATCCATTCTCACTAAATCCCATCCATTGCGATCTATGTAAAATAGAAGTAGCAATAACCCCTCTACTTCCTGCAAATCCAGGATTATTAGCTAATTTATTAAACATATTCTGACTGAATTGTGGAGCTTGTTGTGCAGAAACAGTAATTACTGATATAACAGCTAAGATTAGTATAATTATTTTCTTCATATTTATTTATCTATTGAAAATTTGGGGCTAAAATAAACAAATTTTAATTAAGCGTACGAATTACTAGCGACAATCTTATGTGTTTAAGTAGATTCAATAGCATGTTTAATGCCTATTATTCTAACTATCAGGGAGTTTAATTAAATAAACTTATTGTAAGTTTTTAACCATCTTTCAGGAACTTCCCCCTGATTTGCCATCTCATAGTCTCGATATGAGCAAGCAACAAAGTAATTTTGCAGTTGTTTTTCACCTTCCTTTTTAAAAGGAACACCCATCCACCACCTTCCACTACTTTGGCTTTTGTAAAAAATAATTTCGTTTTTACCATCTTCAAATGCAACCGTGTATTTCATACAATTTTTTAAATTCGGATTTAACTCCTGCTTCCGCATTTTATAACCATCAACAAAATACCAAATCATTTGTGCCAATAATTGAGCCGTTTGATTATTTACATCTAATTCCTGATTATACTCAAATAAACCAACAGATGACAATTTATCACTCACTCCAGCATAACGCATTATCTTGCATGCTTCCTCTCCGTTTAATCCGTTAGGAGAATTGTAAACATTCGCCTCAGCATAAGCAAATTGAATTGCCGATATATCAAAACTTAAAAAATCAGTATTCCTCATTACTGGCTCTACTTCCTGAAAATCAGCTTTTAGATCGCCCAACCTTACGACATCAAAATTCATCCCTTTTAGCATTTCAATAGCTATAGTTGAAACGAAATAGGACTGATAACCCAAATTAACATAATGAAACAAATGGCTAGGTCTATGACTTATAATCTTTCTTAAATGAGAGTAGGACGCTAATTTATCTTCCTCCAAGCCAATATCAAATCTTTTATCGACTGAAGTAAGAGTAATATACTTCTCTAAAGCAGCATAAGCTTTATAAACAGCATAACTAATATCATGCCCACCTCCAATAATAATAGGAATTACTCCATCATGCAATAAAACTTCACAAACATCTTGAATCATTTTAAATGATTCTTTACGAGTTGGCATTAGCTGCAAAGTACCTAAATCAACTATTCTAGGTGATTTTTCTTGGTGCAATTGATAAAAGGAAGCCCTAATTTTACAATTCGGACTCGCTAATTTATTTTTTGAACCTTCATATTCAGGAATATTAAAAATTGCAATTTCAGCAAATTTCAATTCAGGAAAATGATCAGCAGTATACGAATCAATTAAACGCCCTATTTGTGTAGTTTCCCACCTATCCTTTGCAGCATAAATGCCAGGATTTAAAGGTTTAAAATAGGAGTGTAATTCAATCATTATTTTTCTTTCCTTTAGCTTTTTTAGCAGGCTGATTCTCCCACAAAGTAACACATTCTTCTCTATTCAAATCTTTTGGCTCAGTTCCTTTTGGTATTTTAACATTTATCTTTTTACCTTTTGGAGGAGTAACCTGAATAAAAGGACCATATCTACCGTTCAGTATTTGAATTAAAGGATCGCCATCAAAATTAGCAATTAATCTGTCTTTATCCGCTTGAATTTTAACTTTTATCAATTCAATAGATCTTTCTAATTCTATTGTTAAAGGATCTTCTTCATCTGTTTTCTTGATGGATGTAAACTTGCTGTCATAACGCAAATACGGACCAAACCTACCTACTGAAGCAACAATTTCCTTTCCTTCCCATTCCCCTACCATCCTTGGTAATTTAAACAAATCCATAGCTTCATCTAAGGTAATTGTTTGTATAGTTTGTCCTTTTAACAAAGAAGCAAATTTAGGTTTTGGGGCATTTTCATCTTCTTGTTTTTCACCCATCTGAACCATAGGACCAAAAGGACCTATACGTGCAAATACTTTTTCACCGCTTATAGGGTTATTGCCTAATTCTCTTTCTCCTGAAGCCTTACCAACATTTCCAATTACATCCAGTACTTTTTCTTTAAAACCTCCATAAAAAGAAGCAATCATCTCATTCCAAACTTTTTTTCCTTCTGCAATTTCATCAAATTCAGTTTCAACTGAAGCTGTAAAGCTATATTCCATAACATCAGAAAAGTGTTCTACTAAAAATTCAGTAACAACTATACCTACATCAGTAGGAAATAATTTTTTATTTTCAGCTCCTGTGATTGATGTTTTCTCTGATTTTGTGAGATTTCCATCTTTTAATTCAATCATTTGTGAAATACGATCAAATCCATCTCTACTTTCTTTTTCAATGTAACCCCTCTTTTGAATAGTTGTAATGGTTGCTGCATATGTTGATGGTCTTCCAATACCTAGTTCTTCCATCTTTTTTACTAAACTTGCCTCAGCATATCTTGCTGGAGGACGAGAGAACTGCTCAGAAGCAACTGCTTCAGAAAGATCTAAAGCTTCCCCAACTTCCAATTTAGGCAACATTCCTTTCTGCTCTTCATTATCATCATCTTTCCCTTCCAAATAAACCTTCATAAACCCTTCAAAAGTAATTACTTCACCTTTAGCAACAAACTGTTCAGCAGTATTTGAAATATTAATCTTAACAGTTGTTCTATCAAACTGAGCATCCGCCATTTGAGAAGAAATAGTTCTTTTCCAAATTAAATCGTACAACCTCTGATGAGAACTATCTCCCTCAACAGTTTTATTATTCATGTAAGAAGGGCGAATTGCCTCATGTGCCTCTTGTGCCCCCTTTGCTTTTTTAGTATACACTCTCCTTTGCGCAAATTCTTCACCATACAAATTAGTAATTTCCAACTCAGCTGCTGCTAAAGCATCTTGAGATAAATTTACACTATCGGTTCTCATGTAGGTAATTTTACCTGCTTCATATAATTTTTGAGCTACCATCATAGTTTGACTCACTGAAAAACCAAGTTTACGTGATGCCTCTTGCTGCAATGTAGAAGTTGTAAAAGGTGCTGTTGCCGATTTTTTTGCTGGCTTTCGCTCCAAAGAACCAACCGAAAAAGTTGCATCCTTACATTTTTCCATAAATGCATAAGCATTTTCATTTGCTTTAAATCTTTGAGGCAATTCTGATCTTACTATGTTCCCATCACTATTAATAAAAAAAGCAACTACTTTATAAGATGATATTGAAGTAAAGTTACTTATTTCATTTTCACGCTCAACAATTAAACGTACAGCAACTGACTGCACACGACCAGCAGAAAGACCTTGCTTTACTTTTCTCCAAAGTACAGGCGAAAGTTCAAAACCAACTAATCTATCCAATACACGTCTAGCTTGTTGGGCATTCACTAAGTTAGTATCTAAAACTCTAGGATTTTCTACTGCTTTAGTAATCGCATTCTTAGTAATTTCATGAAATACAATTCTTTTAGTAGAGCTAGCATCTAACTTTAAAGCCTCTGTTAAGTGCCAAGCAATTGCCTCTCCTTCACGATCCTCATCCGTAGCAAGCCAAACAGTCTCGGATTTTTTCGCTATATTTTTAAGATGGCTTACTACTTTAGTTTTATCTTCAGAAATAACATAATTAGGCTCAAATCCATTTTTAATATCAATGGCCATACCTCCTTTTTTAGGCAAATCTCTAATATGCCCTATACTTGATTCTACTACAAAGTCTTTTCCTAAAAAACCTTGTATTATTTTTTTCTTTGCAGGTGATTCTACAATCACTAAGTTCTTTGCCATTTTTTATATTTTAGAAATGTGCTGCAAATTAAAGGAACTTTTTTTGAATAAAACAAATCGAAAAAACTTGGCAGTTTCTATTATATTATATATAATATAAGTAAAATAAATTACTGCCAGATTGTCAGTTTTTACTATTTTTGCATTTCAAAGACACAAAAATGAGCATAGAAAAATTGTTACAAAAAAATATTGATGAGAGTAAGCAAGGAGAGATTTTGCAATTATCTGAAAATAAAAAGGCAAGCCGCAAGATGTATATTGAAAGTTACGGCTGTCAAATGAATTTTTCAGATAGCGAAATTGTTGCTTCTATTCTTGATAAGGAAGGTTTTTCTACAACAAAGAATATTACTGAAGCTGATTTAGTATTTGTAAATACTTGCTCAATAAGAGAAAAAGCAGAGCTTACTGTTCGTAAACGATTAGAATTTTATAACTCAATAAAAAGAGATAAAAACCCAAGCATGTTAGTTGGTGTTTTAGGCTGTATGGCTGAACGCTTAAAAGAAAAATTTCTAGAAGAAGAAAAATTAGTAGACATTGTTGTCGGACCTGATTCATATAGAGATTTACCCAACTTAATTGCACAAGTAGAAGATGGAAGAAAAGCCGTAAATGTATTTTTATCCTTAGAAGAAACTTATGCTGATATTAACCCTGTTCGATTAGGAGGGAACGGCGTAACTGCATTTGTATCTATAACAAGAGGATGCGATAACATGTGCACCTTTTGTGTAGTTCCTTACACCAGAGGAAGAGAAAGAAGTAGAAACCCTGAAAGTATCTTAAAAGAATGCCAAGATTTATTCAATGATGGATATAGAGAAATTACACTTTTAGGACAAAATGTAGACTCCTATTTATGGTACGGAGGAGGGGCAAAAAAAGATTTTAAGAAAGTAAGTGCTGATGCAAAAGAAAATAGCTTAAACTTTGCTAATCTTTTGGATAAAGTAGCACAAGTTAATCCAAAATTAAGAGTTCGTTTTTCAACTTCTAATCCGCAAGATATGCGGGTAGAAGTGATTGATACTATGTCAAAATACATAAATATTTGTGATCACATACATCTACCTGTTCAATCTGGAAGCTCACGCATCTTAAAACTCATGAACAGAGGTTATGATAGAGAAGAATACTTTAAATTAGTTGATGACATCAAAGAACGAATTCCTAATTGTGCTATCTCAATGGATATGATAATTGGCTTTTGCTCAGAAACTGAAGAAGATCATAAGAAAACACTTTCCTTAATGGACTATGTAACTTATGATTTTGGATACATGTTTAAATATTCAGTAAGACCAAACACACCTGCCGCAAGAATGGAGGATGATGTGAAAGAAGATGTAAAACAAAGAAGGCTATCTGAGATCATTAAAAAACAACAAGATCATTCTCTTCTACACATGCAAGAAAAATTAGGAAAAACTTTTGAGGTTTTGATCGAGGGAGATTCAAAAAAATCAGATCAACACTTTTACGGAAGAACAACTCATAATTCAGCCGTGATATTTGAAAAAGGGAATCATAAACTAGGTGAGTATGTAATGGTGAAAATCGATGATTGTACATCAGCAACACTAAAAGGTAAAGTTATTTAAATATGAATAATCAGCAAGCTAAACAAAGATTTGGGATTATTGGAAATAGTTCAAAACTTACAAGAGCAATTGATGTAGCCTTGCAAGTTGCTCCTACTGACATTTCAGTTTTGGTGGTAGGAGAAAGTGGTACTGGTAAAGAAAATATTCCAAAAATTATTCATCAGAATAGTAAAAGAAAGCATGCACCTTATATTGCTGTAAATTGTGGCGCTATACCTGAAGGAACAATTGATAGCGAATTATTTGGACACGAAAAAGGCTCGTTTACAGGAGCACACGATAGTCGTAAAGGATATTTTGAAGCTGCAAACGGAGGGACTATATTTTTAGATGAGGTGGGAGAGCTACCAATGGCATCACAAGCAAGATTATTACGAGTGTTGGAGAATGGAGAAATTATTAAAGTAGGATCTTCCAAAGCTCAACAAACTGATGTTAGAATTATTGCTGCAACAAATGTAAATATATTGGAAGCCGTTAAGCAAGGAAAATTCAGAGAGGATTTATATTACCGATTAAACACCGTGAGCATACAATTGCCACCACTACGAAAAAGAGGTGATGATATTTATTTATTATTTCGGAAATTTGCAGCTGATTTTGCTGACCAATACAACACACCACCAATACGAATTACTGATGATGCTGTAGAGATACTCAAAGATTATAACTGGCCAGGAAACATTAGGCAATTGCGCAATTTTGTGGCTCAACTTTCAGTTATTGAAAAAGAAAGAACGATAACATCTGATAAATTACAAGAGCAATTACCTAATATTTCAACTAATGGTTTAGTTAAGTTTGAGGACAAAAATAAAGCCGATTTATCAGAAAGAGAAATCCTGTACAAAGTGCTTTTTGATATGAGAAGAGACTTAACGGAATTAAAAAAGATTACTTTTGACTTGATACAGAAACAAGGAAACACTGAAATAATGCAAATGGCAAACCCTACCCTGTTTAAAGAAACAGATGAAACTAGCATAGTAATAAATCAAAATGATAGAACTGGGTTGATTGAAGTTGAAGAATCTTTATCCTTATTTGAACAAGAGAAAAGACTGATTGAAAAGTCCTTATTAAAACACAAAGGAAAACGAAAAGATGCTGCAGCTGAACTTGGAATATCAGAAAGAACTTTATATAGAAAACTAAAAGAATTCGGTTTATAATGAAACTAATTTTAACAATTCTACTCAATATTTCTCTTACTTCATGTGGAGTTTATTCTTTTACGGGTGCATCAATTTCTACAGAAGCCAAAACAATATCGGTAGACTACTTTAACAACAATGCAGCTACTGTACACCCTTCTTTAAGTCAAGTTTTTACAGAACTGCTAAAGGATATGTTCCTAAAGCAAACTAATTTAAGCTTGAGTAAAAATGAAGGTGACTTAAGTTTTAGCGGTTACATAAGCAAATATCAAATAAAGCCAATGGCAATTAAGGCTAATGAAACAGCTGGTCAAAACCGATTGACTATTGCTGTAAAAGTAACTTATAACAATAGTTTAGATGCTGAAAATAACTTTGAACACACCTTTAGTCGCTATCGTGATTATGATAGTGCTCAAAATATTTCAGATATTGAAAAGACTTTAATTGAAGAAATAACGAATGAGTTAGCAGAGGACGTTTTCAATAAAGCATTTGTAAATTGGTAATGGATAATTTAGTACAACATATTCAAAATCCACAGCAAATTTCTAGTGAGGATATCACTATACTAGATGGCTTATTACAAGAATTTCCCTACTATCAAACTGCCCAATTACTAATAACCAAAGGACTTTTAAATACGGATAGTACTCGCTATAATCGACAATTAAAACAAGCTGCTGCTTATGCTTTAGATAGAAAACAACTTTTTAAACTTATTATCTTAAACAAAATTGAGCAACCAATCATTGTAAATATAAGTAACAAAATAGAAGATACTTTAACAATAGGACAGCCTTTAGCTTTTGATAAAGAAGAAGAATATTCATTTTCAGAATGGTTAGCTTTATCAAAAGTCAAGAAAATTGACAGGACACCTAAACCCAACAAAAAACAAATAATTGATAATTTTATTGATAAAGAAATAAGCATTAACAAACCTAAAAAGACTACTTTCTTTAAACCTATGGATCTAGCTAAGGAAAGTTTAATTGAGAATGAGAGCTTAGTTACTCCAACTTTAGCTAAGGTTTACTTGGAACAAGGCTATTATGAAAAGGCCATTTCAGCTTACACAAAATTATGTTTGAAATATCCAGAAAAAAATAGTTTATTTGCAAACCAAATTAAATTGATTAATAAATTAAAAGAAAAATAAAATGTATACGATTTTTGCAATCCTTATTATTATAACATCTATCCTATTAGTATTAGTTGTCTTAGTTCAAAACCCTAAAGGCGGTGGATTATCATCATCATTTGGTGGAGGTGGCGGAAATCAAATTATGGGCGCTAAAAAAACAACTGACTTTTTAGAAAAAGCAACTTGGACTTTAGCTATTGCATTAATTTCCTTAAGCTTATTATCTAACTTTGCTATCCCAAGAGAAAATACTGAGAATAATGTTGAGATAAAAGCACAAGAACAAATTGATAACGCTGTAATTCAAAACTTGCCATCTAATCCTACACAAGGAGAGTAAGTTATCTGTAATTTTTTTGATTGAATATTATCCTCAATTACTAAATCTCTAACTCAAATTTTTAAAATTAAACTAAATAGATTATATCTAATTTGAAATAATTTTATTTATTTTTGTAAAAAATATACTAAGGTATGCTTTAGCAATACTAAAAACAACTAACAAAATAATAAATATGCCAAAGATAAATATCATCCCTCTTGCTGACAGGGTAATTGTGAAACAAGCAGCAGCTGAAACCACTACTGAGTCAGGAATTATAATACCAGACACTGCGCAAGAAAAACCACAAAAAGGAAGTGTAATTTCATGTGGTAAAGGAACTAAAGATAATCCTATTACTGTGAAAGCTGGCGACACTGTATTGTACGGAAAATATGCAGGAACAGAATTAAAACATGAAGGAGAGGATTATCTCATCATGAGAGAATCGGACATTTTAGCAATCATAAAATAAAACAACATGGCAAAGAATATAATATTTAATACAGAATCAAGAGATGCATTAAAAAAAGGGGTAGATGCCTTAGCTAATGCTGTAAAGGTAACTTTAGGTCCAAAAGGAAGGAATGTAGTAATTGGAAAAAGTTTTGGGGGGCCAATCATAACAAAAGATGGTGTTACTGTAGCAAAAGAAATTGAATTGGAAGATGTAGTAGAAAACATGGGAGCTCAGATGGTTAAAGAAGTAGCCTCAAACACCAATGACTTAGCAGGAGACGGAACGACAACTGCAACAGTACTTGCACAAGCAATCATTACTGCTGGCTTAAAAAATGTAGCTGCTGGCGCCAATCCTATGGATGTAAAAAGAGGAATTGATAAAGCTGTAGAAGTGTTGATTAAAGATATTGAAAGTCAAGCACAAACAGTAGGAAATTCTTATGATAAGATAGAACAAATAGCAAGCATATCAGCTAATAATGATAATGTAATTGGCTCTCTAATTGCTGAAGCAATGAAGAAAGTAAAAACAGAAGGAGTTATCACTGTTGAAGAAGCAAAAGGAACTGAAACGCATGTTGAGGTTGTGGAAGGAATGCAATTTGATAGAGGTTATTTATCGCCTTACTTTATTACAGATGCTGAAAAGATGGAGGCAAATATGGAAAATCCGTTTATACTTATCTATGATAAAAAGATTTCAGTAATGAAAGATTTATTACCTATACTAGAACAAACTGCAAAAGCAGGAAAACCATTGGTTATCATTGCTGAAGATGTGGATGGAGAAGCACTATCCACTTTAGTAGTTAATAAAATAAGAGGGGCCTTGAAAGTGTCTGCTGTTAAAGCACCAGGATTTGGTGACAGAAGAAAGGCAATGCTAGAAGATATTGCCATACTAACTAACGGAACAGTAGTTTCAGAAGAAAGAGGATTTAAATTAGAAAGTATAACTTTAGAAATGCTTGGTACTGCTGAGAAAATTACGATTGATAAAGATAATACAACACTAGTAAATGGCGCTGGAGATTCTAATACTATTAAAGCAAGAATTAGCCAAATTAAAGCACAAATTGAAAGTAGCACATCAGACTATGATAAAGAAAAACTACAAGAAAGATTAGCAAAATTAGCAGGTGGAGTTGCTGTATTATATGTTGGTGCACCTACTGAAGTAGAAATGAAAGAAAAGAAAGATAGAGTAGATGATGCATTAGCTGCTACTAGAGCTGCAGTAGAAGAAGGGATTGTTCCTGGAGGAGGTGTTGCTATTGTAAGAGCAACTGATAAATTAGCTAAACTAAAAGGGGATAATGATGATGAGCAAACAGGGATAAATATTATTACTCGAGCTGCTGAAGAACCACTTAGACAAATAGTTGAAAATGCAGGATTAGAAGGGAGTGTAATTGTTGCAAAAGTGCGTGATGGAGATGGGGATTTTGGTTTTAATGCCAAAACTGAAATATTTGAAAACCTTTACAAAGCAGGCGTTATTGATCCAGCAAAAGTAGTAAGAGTAGCCCTTGAAAACGCTGCCTCAGTTGCAGGCATGTTATTAACTACTGAATGTGTAATTGCTGAAATAAAAGAAGATACTCCAGCTATGCCACCAATGGGTGGTGGTGGTATGCCAGGAATGATGTAATCGAAATGCAATAGATATTAAAAGAAATCCCTGCCAGTTTGGTAGGGATTTTTTTGTTATTACCCGCCAATACCTGACCCTAAGCTAAACAGTGCAATAAACAGGAAAAGTAGTTTTTTACTCATAAAATTATTTAGATTTATTTTTTAACAATAGCAATTATTCCCAACACAATTGCAGCTATAAATGATAATATGCCTATAGAAATATAGTTTACCATTGCAGGACCACTAAGTAAAGGACTCATTGTTAGCATCCCAACAATAATTATGAAAGCTAAAATCAATGCCAATAGGAGAAACAAAATACTTAACATACCATATATCCATGATCCATTATTCCTAGGAACTTCAATATTGTTTGAAGTAGTTACTTTAATAATCTCTGTTTCTTCTGCTTCCTTCACAGGAAAAGAAGCATAACTCACATTAGCAAATGTAGTTAGCGTAATTAAAAGAAAAAGTATTTTCTTAATCATTTGTAATTATTTTTAGTGAATCTTCTGGTTCAATTATTTGCCATTTTATACGTTGAGCATCATTCCAATCAATGCCATCATTTTTAGTAGTAATTTCTAATTTAAAATTAAGTTCAACATAATTTTTATGCTGCAAATAATTTGCAGTAAGTTCTAACACCACATTTATAGCGGCATCACAAGGATTACCTACATTATTATCCTGACCACAAAGAGCTAAAGGAAAAATTAAAATTATAAAAATTATTCTCATATATTTAATGTTACATAATCAAAGAAGTATTCATCAATTACAGAAAACTAGTTAATTATGACGCAAAAATAAATATCCTCAAATAAAGTGTTATGCTATGCATAATAAATTAAAAAGCTCTATCAATACAGCAGAGCTTTTCAATAAAAACTAACAGTTTAATTACATATTATTAATCTACATTATCGTGCAAAAAAGAATTATTTTGCTTTAATTCTGTAGAATTATTTTTTCCATCACTTAAAGTATAGGTTGACATTTCATTTTCAGCTGAATGAGAAGTTGTATCTAACTCAATTTCATTACGCTTATAAGCAGGAATATCTTCTAAGTTTGTTAAGCCTGAGGGTGTGCGTAACTGCTGAGAAATAGCCCGCAACCTACTTTCACGCTCCCTGGCCTCCACTTTCATATTATCTGAACTAACTTTAGGAATGTTTTCCAAAGTTCTTAATGTATCCTCCTCAACTTCTACCTCATCATCCATTTCTAAGACAACAGTTTTCATCTCTACTTCTAATTCTTCCTGTAGAATAGAGCTAATTACTTGCTCAGGAGTTTCTTCTTTTGTATCAGTATTCAACTCAAAAACTATCTTTTTTTCCTCAATTTGAGGAATTTCCTCAACGGCCTCAGTCGTTCCAAAAGTCATTAACTCATCAATTGGAGCAATATACTCTTTATCTTCCAAATCCAAAATATGCTGAGAACTGTCATTTGACAATAAATCTAAAACTGGCTCAATGCTCAAAGAAGATTCAATCTTCTCATTAATTTTAACATCTTCTTCTTGCTCTTCATTCAATCCAACAATAGTTGTTCCTTTAGGTTTTCTTTTCTCCTGAAAACCTGTAGCCACAACCGTTACACTTACAGCAGCGCCTAATTCAGTATCAATACCAATTCCTTCAATAATATTTACATCTTTACCAGCTGCTTCTTGTATTTTATTTTTAATTTTGAATAGCTCTGACATTTTTATTTCATCATCCCCAGTACCGGTTACGATTTTTAACAATACTTGCTGAGCTCCAGTAATATCGTTATCATTTAATAGCGGAGAATCCAAAGCTCCTATTACAGCCTCAATAGCTCTATTTTCTCCTTCTGCAATAGCTTGCCCCATTACAGCAGTACCGCTATTTTCTAATACCTTACGAGCATCATTTAAGTCAATATTAACTAATAAATGCTGTGAAATTACTTCAGCAATTCCTTTTGTAGCCGTATTCAACACCTCATTTGCTTTTCCAAACGCTTGAGTAAAAGTAAGGTCACCATATACCTCAATTAACTTATCGTTATTAATAATTAATAAAGTATCTACATATTTTTTTAATTCGGCTAAGCCATCTTCAGCATATTGCTTACGATAACCTCCTTCTGTAGAAAACGGATTTGTAACCACTCCTACAGTAAGAATTCCTTTTTCACGCGCAATTTCAGCGATTACAGGAGCAGCTCCCGTACCAGTACCACCACCCATGCCAGCAGTTAAAAACAACATTTTAGTATTAGCATCTAACAGCTCAGTAATTCTATCCGCACTTTCTTCAGCTGCTTTTTTACCTATTTCAGGATTAGAACCTGCTCCTAAACCTTCTGTTAAGTTAGCTCCTAACTGAATTTTAATTGGCACTGGACTTGCTTCAAGAGCTTGTTCATCTGTGTTACAGATCACAAAATCTACTCCCTTAATTCCATGTTCGAACATGTAATTTACAGCATTACTACCTCCACCTCCAATACCCATCACTTTTATTTGTGAAGATTGGTTTTTTGGCATCTGGAAATCCATTCCTAAGTCAATTGCACTCATAATTTTCTTTTTTGAATTTATTAATTTATTAATCTATATTTTCTTCAGTAAACCATCCTGTAAACCTATCCATCAAGGTCGGCTCAACACTTTGCTCTCCATCTTCTACCGAGTCATCTATCTCTGTATTTTCATCAGGGTTGATATTGGTTGTTCTTTTTGATGGAGCATTAGTATATTCAGCATGCTCAAACCCTTTCATTACTAAGCCTACACCTGTAGCATACATTGGGCTAACAACAGTATCCTTTGATTCACTTCCTAAATGTTCGTTAGGGTAACCTATACGTGTTTCCTTTCCTGTAACAAAAGCAACTAACTGCTTTAGGTTTCTTATTTGCGCACCACCTCCAGTAATTACTATTCCTGTCATCAATTTATTTTCATAACCAGAAACTTTAATCTGATGATATACCAAATCAATAATCTCTTTATAACGAGCGCCTATAATTTCTGACAAGTTTTTTACCGCTATTTCCTTTGGCTCTCTTCCTCTTAAACCTGGAATAGACACCATTACATTTTCCTGATCCTCTGTGTACATTGCTGAACCAAATTTTACTTTCAACAACTCAGCCTGCTTTTCTAAAATAGATAATCCCGTTTTAATATCCTTAGTAATCACATTTCCTCCAAAAGGTATTACTGCAGTATGACGAATAATATTATCTAAAAAAATAGCTACATCAGTTGTTCCACCACCTATATCTACCAAGGCAACTCCTTCTCTTAATTCATCTTCATCCAAGGTAGCAACTGCTGAGGCAAAAGGCTCTAGCACTAATTCTTTAGGCGTTAAGCCTGCTTTTTCCACACATCTTATAATGTTACGAACAGCGCCAACTTGAGCAGTAATTACATGAAAATTAGCTTCTAACTTTACTCCCGCCATACCTTTAGGGTCTTGTATCCCATCTTCACCATCCACAGTGTACTCCTGAGGAATAACATGAATTACTTCCTCTCCTGGAATAGTAATTAGCTTAAACATATTGGATTTCAACTTATCAATATCAGCTTTTTCAATCTCAATCTCAATATTATCTCTAACCAATTCTCCTCTATGTTGTAAGCTTTTTATGTGCTGACCAGCAATACCAACAAAAACTTCATCAATTTCCATTCCTGATTTTTTATTTGCCTCTTTTATTGTCTCTTTTATTGAATCAACAGTTTTATCAATATTAGCTACAATTCCTCTAGCTACTCCATTAGAAACTGCTCTACCCGTTCCTAATATCTCTAATTTTCCATACTGATTTTTCTTGCCAATCATAACAGATATTTTGGTAGTACCAATATCAAGACCTACCATATATTCTCCTGTATTTATATGTTGATTGCTCTCTTCCATTTCTTATTTTTTTGTGCAAACAATTTGATTATTATATGCTAAACTAATGTCACTATAGGTTTGCCACCCTTTAACAGGCATTGCTTGTTTATAAAACTGATATAAATTTCCTAATTTCTCATTCACATCTGTAAGTGCTCCAAAATGTATTTTCTGACTACCTACCCTGGGAATAATAATTACTTCCTTATTGTAGAAATGCACCTGATTAATTTGTGATTTCCAGAATTTATCCTTATTTATTTTTTCTACAAAACTGAAAATACTAGAATGATGAGATTCATTTACTTCCCCAGTCACAACCAAAACTCTTGGAGTGTATTCGCTTGACAAAGGCATTCTCATTCCTTGTTCATCCAAGTAATAATCGGCATTATCAGTTTTAATACGAACTGCTACCTTTCTTTGTTGTAAGTTAATATTCATCACGCCTTCTTGATTGCTATATACTTCTGCATTTTTAATAGCTGGATGCTGTAAAAAAGCTATCTCCAATTCGTTCAAATAAGAATTTGAAAGGGTAATACTATCAAAATTAAAATCATGTTGTTCAATATATTTTAATGCAATTTGCTCGGTCATAAATTTATCTTCTGACATTTCAATATTGATTTGACTTAAGAATATCATTTGCTTATTTTGCTTTTGATTCGTAAACGCCAAAACAACAAGCATCAAAGACAATAGCATTCCCCACTTTAATATTTGCAATACCTTTTTCATTAGTTAAGCAAATGTTTTATGGGCTGTGCCAAAGCACCAATATCTCCAGCTCCTAATGTCATCAACACATCTAAATTTTCTCCTTTCAATATTTTTAATAACTCCTGTTTACTACATGTTTCTTTTTTTGGACTGGTACACAAATCCAACAACATTCTAGAGTTTACACCCTCAATTGGCAATTCTCTTGCAGGATATATATCTAATAAAATAAGCTGATCGGCTAAAGACAATGAAACTGCAAACTCTTGATAAAAATCCTTAGTTCGAGAAAATAAATGCGGTTGGAACACTACAGTAATCTCTCGCTCAGGAAATAAAAGTTTTGCTGCATTTATTGTGGCACTTACTTCTTGAGGATGATGTGCATAATCATCAACATAAGCTAATTCTTGAGTATTGATATGAACATCAAATCTTCTATTTATTCCTTTAAAAGTGTTTAATCCTCTTACAATATCTTCACAAGAAAGTCCTAAATAACAGGCTACCGCTGAAGCAGCAATTGCATTACTTACATTGTGTATTCCTGGCAAAATAAATGATAGTCCTTGTTGCTTTTTTTCATATGTCATGCTTGGCATAATACCCATAGCTGTCAAATCAAAAACCATTTTTCCTTCTTTCACTTCTATATTTTCAGCTGAGTAATCCGCTTTATTTACTGCTGAATAAGTCAACTTCATTGCCTGATCAGGAGTTGGAAAATCAATTGTTATGGAATCCTCCAACAATAATAAACCATTGGGTTTTATTTGAGATGCAAACTGCTTAAATGCATTATGTAAATCTTGTTTATCCTTATAAATATCCAAATGATCAGCATCCACAGAAGTGATAATTGCTACATCAGGGTGTAATTGCAAAAAAGATTTATCGTATTCATCTGCTTCCACAATAAGGATATTTCCTTTTTCAGCTAACATCAAATTTGTATTATAATTCTTGCTTATTCCCCCTAAAAAGGCAGTGGATTGTTTCCCCGCATGATTCAAAACATGAGCCAAAATTGCTGAAGTTGTTGTTTTACCATGTGTACCTGCAACAGCAATAGTAAAGGATTCTTTACTTATCATCCCTAACACTTCAGCTCTTTTGTGCAACTTAAATCCTTTATCCTTAAAATAACTTAACACTATATTTTCCTCAGAAATGGCAGGAGTATAAATAACTAAAATTTCATTATAAATAGCTTCTTGTATGCATTGCGGGATATTTTCTGTTGCATCATTGTAATGAATTTGAATCCCTTCACTTTCTAGTTCATAACATAAATCCGATTGCACTTTATCATAACCATAAATTTGTTTTCCATGAGCATTAAAATAGCGTGCCAAAGCACTCATTCCAATTCCTCCAATACCAATTAGGTAAATATGTTTGTATAAATCTATATTCATTCTATTAAACCCAATGCAATTTCTGCAATCTTATCTGCAGCATCTTTCACCGCTAATTTTTTAATATTATTACTTAACTTTTCTTGCTTACCACTATTTGTTAATAATTCCAACAGCATAAGCACAAGTTTACGGCTTGCATGCCTATCCTTAACAAGTAAAGCAGCATTCTTATTAACTAAGGATTGTGCATTTTTATACTGATGATTTTCAGACACATTAGGAGAAGGAACCAAAATAATTGGCTTTCCTACGCAACACAATTCTGAAATAGCAATTGCTCCGGCACGCGAAACAATAACATCAGCAGCAGCATAGGCTAAATCCATTTCTTTTATAAAAGTATACGCCTGTATTCCAATCATACCAACCTGATTAGTAATTTTTTTAGCTTGATTCTGAAAAGAAATTCCTGTTTGCCAAATTAAATTAATCTCAGCGGTTTTAAAATCAGTTATATTTTTAGCAATAGCATTATTTATTGTATGTGCACCTAAACTACCGCCTACAACCAAAACAGTTGGTTTTGAAACATCTAAATTAAATAGCTTTCTTCCTGCCTCAACTTTTGTGTCAAAACTTAAAATATCCTCACGGATAGGGTTTCCTGTAATAATCATTTTTTCATTTCCAAAAAATCTCTCCATATTATCATAAGCTACGCAAACCTTTTTAACATATTTTGCTAAAATTTTATTAGTAATACCTGGATAAGAATTTTGCTCTTGAATAAGAGAGGGAACTCCTTTATGAGCAGCTAAAAAAAGCAAAGGACCACTAGCATAACCCCCAGTTCCAATTGCTAAATCAGGTTTAAATTGTTTAATAATTTTTCTTGCTTTTAGCAAGCTACTTATCAATTTAAAAGGAAATAATAAATTACGTATACTAAGTTTTCTTTGCAAGCCACTAATCCAAAGTCCAACAATTTTATATCCCGCTGCTGGAATTTTTTCCATTTCCATTCTATCTACAGCACCAACAAATAGAAACTCTACTTTCTCCACTTTTTTTTCTATTGCTTTTGCAATTGCTAGGGCAGGAAAAATATGTCCTCCCGTACCACCTCCACTAATAATTACTTTAAGCTTTTTCATACTTTCTATCTGTTGCATCTCTACTTACACTCAATACTATCCCAATTGCAATACACGAAAATACAATTGAGGTTCCTCCCATACTTATCAGTGGTAGGGTTTGCCCTGTAACTGGCAATACTTCTACCGAAACTAACATGTTTATTAAGGCTTGAAAAACTAAAGAAAACATTAAACCTGTAACTAGCAAACTACCAAATACACTCTTCACTCTCAGTGCAATTCTAATGGCTCTAAACATTAAAATCAGATAAAACAACAAAATTAATACACCTCCAAACAAACCATACTCCTCAATGATAATAGCGTAAATAAAATCGGAAGATGAATAAGGTAAAATATTTCTTTGGATACTTTTTCCAGGACCCACTCCTGTCATCCCTCCATTTTGTATGGCTACCAATGCTTGTGTTTGCTGAAAATCTTTCGATTGCTCATCTCCCTCAGCATCAGTAAAAAAACTATCAATACGACTTACCCAAGTAGCTGACCTAGGCATAATTTTTGTTCCTAAAGAATTAAATTTAGCAGTAGCATAAATAGTAAGTGCTCCTAAAAAAGCAAAACCAATAATCGCCGCAATAAATTTAACACGAATTTTTCCAACAAACATCAGCATCAAACCATTAATAAAGACCAATGCTGCTGTTGAAAAATTATTTGGTAAAATTAAAACACACACCAAAATCAAAGGTCCTAAAACATGCCAAAATAATTCCTTAAAATCATGAAGATAATCCCTTTGCTTACTAATCTGCCTTGCGATATAGACGAGTATTGCCAACTTGGCTACATCAGAAGGTTGAAATTGAAGATTTGCAAATTGTAACCACCTTGATGCTCCGTTAACACTTACTCCTATAAGCAAAACTAACACAAGTAAAAACAAGCTAAATAGGAATCCTATCTGTCCTATTTTTGAAAAATACTTAAACTTAATTTTATGCACAACATACATAGCAAACAAACCCAGTAATAATTTAGTAATATGACTAAATAAAAAATGCCAACCAGCAGTACTATAAACTACTAATACAGAAGATAAAGACAAAGCAAGGACTACTCCCCAAATTGTTCTATCTCCCTCTAAATTGATATTTTTTATCCAAGAGCTCATTTACAGATTACGAACTTGTTTTTTAAACTGCATACCTCTATCCTCATAATTAGCAAATAAATCAAAACTCGCACAAGCTGGAGATAACAAAACAACATCCTGCTTATCCGCTAATGCATAAGATTGATGTACAGCCTCTTTCATACTTGATGCCTGAAGAATAATTTCTACTTTTCCTTTGAAAGCTGAAATAATGTTTTCATTATTTTCTCCTAAACAAATAATTGCCTTTACCTTTTTATCAACCATTTCAGTTAACTCAACATAGTCATTTCCTTTATCTACCCCGCCAACTATCCAAACCACTTCTTTAGTCATACTTTCCAGAGAATACCAACAGGCATTTACATTAGTTGCTTTTGAATCGTTAATAAAATCGATACCATGTACTGTAAGCACATATTCCAATCTGTGTTCAATATTTTGGAAATCAATCATTGCTTGACGAATAATTGTATCCTTTACTTCAAAAACTCTTGCTGCAATAGCGGCTGCCATTGAGTTAAAAATATTGTGCTTACCTTGTAGAGCTAATTCTTGCATTGTCATAGTATTATTATTTAAATTAATTATTATTTCATTGTTATTGTAAAACCCTCCTTCTGCTTGCTTAGTAGTTAATGAGATTGGAAGTTTTTTTGCTTTTGTCGTGAGTCCCTTCATCATTGCATCATCTGCATTATAAATTAGTACATCTTCCGTAGTTTGATTTTCTGTAATCCTGAATTTTGATGCAGCATAATTTTCCAGTTTATTATTATATCTATCCAAATGATCAGCAGTAATATTTAACAATATAGCAACATCACTTCTGAATTTCTGAATACCATCCAACTGGAAACTACTCAATTCCAAAACGATATAATCATAATCACGTTCAGATAAAGAAAGCGCAAACCCAACACCTACATTTCCTGCAACTAGCACATCATAGCCTGCACTTTTCAGTACATGCCCAAGCAGTAAAGTAGTTGTGGTTTTTCCGTTACTGCCTGTAATAGCTGCAATTTTTGCATTGGTATATCTAAAAGCAAATTCTATTTCAGAAATTACTGGAATCTCTTTTGCAATTAATTGCTGAATCAAATCTACATTATCAGGAATTCCTGGACTTTTAATTACCTCATCCCCATTTAAAATACTTTCAGATGAGTGCTTTTGCTCCTCCCACTCAATTTCATTATTTAACAGAACTACTTTATTTTTATCCGTGATTGTTCCTTTATCCGAAACAAAAACATTAAACCCTTTCTTCTTTGCTAAAACAGCCGCCCCAACTCCACTAAGTCCTGCACCTAGTACAACTATTCTTTTTACCATTACCTCAGTTTTAAAGTAACTATTGTTATAACTGCTAACATGATTCCAATAATCCAAAACCTTGTTACAATTTTACTTTCATGCATTCCCAATTTCTGGTAGTGATGATGCAATGGAGCCATCTTAAAGATACGCTTCCCAATACCATATCTCTTTTTTGTGTATTTGAAATAACCAACTTGTAGCATTACTGATACATTTTCAATTAAAAATATCCCACACAAAATAGGGATAAGTAATTCTTTACGAATTAGGATAGCAACTACCGCAATAATACCTCCTAAGGCCAAAGAACCCGTATCACCCATAAATACTTGTGCTGGATAAGAATTGTACCACATAAACCCTACACAAGCTCCCACAAAAGCAGACATATAAATTACCAATTCTCCTGTATTAGGAATATACATTATATTTAAATAATCGGCAGCAATTATGTTACCAGACACATATGCGAAAAGGACAAGTGTGGCACCAATAATTGCTGAAGTCCCTGTCGCTAAGCCATCTAAGCCATCCGTCATATTTGCTCCATTGGAAACTGCTGTTATGATAATTACCACTATCAGAATAAAGAATATCCAAGCGTAATCTTTTGCAGAATCTCCCATCCAAGAAGTTAGATCTTGATAGTCAAATTCATTATTCTTAAAGAAAGGAGTTGTTGTTTTTGAAGATTTCTTAGCTAAATCAACCGAACCAATTATTTCAGTGTCAACAGAAATTTTAATATCTTCTTTCACCACAATATCTTCATGAAAAACCATCACTAAACCTACAATTAAACCAATCCCAACTTGACCTAAAATCTTAAACCTTCCTGCCAATCCTTCTTTATCTTTTTTGTACACTTTGATATAATCATCAATAAATCCAATAACACCAAGCCATAGTGTAGAAACTATCATAATAATGATGTAAATATTATCTAGTTTAGTAAACAATAAAGTAGGAATAAGAATAGCTGCTAAGATGATTAATCCTCCCATAGTTGGCGTTCCTTTTTTACGCTCTTCTCCTATCAAACCTAATTCTCTTACTTGCTCACCAATTTGTTTATTACGGATAATATTGATGATTTTGCCCCCAGAAACTAAGGACACTAAAAGAGAAGTAATGATTGCCATTGCTGCACGAAAAGAAATATACTGGAACAATCCTGCTCCAGGAAAATCATAAGCACTTTGTAAGTATTCAAATAAGTAGTATAACATTATTGTATAATTATATTTAATGATTGTTTGAGTTCTTCTAAATCGTCAAATGGAAATTTTTCTCCATTAATTTCTTGATATTTCTCATGCCCTTTGCCAGAAACCAATACAATATCATTGGTATTTGCTAAGCGACAAGCTGTTTTAATCGCCTGAGCTCTATCCGTAATTACTAATACCTTCTTCTTTTGAATAAGATCTAATCCTTCTAACATATCTTCTATAATTGCATTAGGACTTTCTGACCTAGGATTATCTGCAGTAAGAATAACCTGATTACTTAAGTTACAAGCAACAGCTGCCATTAATGGTCGCTTTGTTTTATCTCTATCACCGCCGCAACCAACAACCGTTATTAATTGTTCGGAATTGGATCTGATATTATTTATTGTAGAAATTACATTCTTTAATGCATCATCCGTATGAGCATAATCCACTATTGCAGTAATCTTTTCTTTGGATTGCAAATACTGAAACCTTCCCTCAACTGCAGTGAGCATACTCAATGCTGTAAGCACCTCATTATCCTCAAAATCAAAAAGATTAGTAACAGCATAAACTGAAAGCATATTGTAAGCATTAAAATCCCCAATCAATTTAACCGAAACATCTACTTTATTGATATTTAACAGCAGCCCCTCAAACTGATTTTCAAGTACCCTGCATTTATAATCCGCAACTGACTTAAGTGCATAAGTACATTTTTTAGCTTTCGTTCCCTCTAGCATTTTCATGCCATTTTTATCATCTTTATTGCTAAGTGCAAAAGCTGATTTTGGTAAAATATCAAAGAAGGATTTTTTTACATCACGGTATTCAGTAAAGGTGTTATGATAGTCTAAATGATCCTGAGTGATATTAGTAAATATACCACCTGAAAAATTTAACCCTGAGATTCTTCCTTGTGCAATAGCATGAGAACTTACTTCCATAAAACAATATTTACAACCTTCCTTGATCATTCTATTCAATAAAAAATTAAGATGCAAAGCATCAGGAGTAGTATGAGTTGATGGAATAACTTCATCAATAATTTTATTTTGTATTGTAGACAGCATACCTACTTTTACATTCAATAAAGTAAATATTTGACTCAACAAACTGACTATTGTAGTTTTACCATTAGTTCCAGTAATTCCAACTAATTTTAACTTTCCAGAAGGATTCTCATAAAAATTAGCTGCAATAATTCCTAAAGCAATACTACTATCTTCCACTTGAATATAAGTCGTTTTATCATCCAAATCAGCTGGCATATCTTCCAAAACAATAACTGAAACACCTGCTTTTATTGTTTGTGAAATATAAGTATGCCCATCAGATTGCGTTCCTTTCACCGCAATAAATAAGGAATTTACTTTTACTTTTCTAGAATCAAAAGCAATATCAAGAACCTCAATATTAGTAGTCCCTACTACTTTTAAAACACTTACTTTATATAATAGTTCTTGTAAGTTCATTAGGCTAACTCTAATTTAATAATACTCCCTTTTGTAAAACGCACTCCTTTTGCAATGGACTGAGATTGCACAGCTCCACTTCCAATAATTTTAACAATTAATCCATAGGACTCTAACAAGTAAATCGCATCCTGAATTCCCATTCCTCTTAAATCAGGCATATTTCCATTTTGTAAATCTCTCTCTATTTTTCTTACTTCTAAAAGAACTTCATTTTTTGATGTTTTTGAAACCATCCATTGCTCATCAGTTGAAGTAGTATTTATTTTAAATTCAGACAATACTTTATTTACTTCCTCTACACTTCCTTGCTTCACTTTAGGCAGGCTTGCAAGCGCATCTGATTGCTGCAATGCTTTATGAATACTCATATCAGAAGCATATACTTTATCCGCTAATTCTTTAAAGATTGGAGCTGCAACTGACCCTCCATAATGTCCGTTTTCTTTAGGATTATTTACTACCACTATACAAGAATATTTTGGATTATCAGCTGGGAAAAAACCTGCAAAAGAAGCTTGATACTCTTTCCCTTCCCCCTCCGATCGATTGTTAAAATTAATCACTGTTGTTCCTGTTTTTCCTGCTATTAAATAATTACTTGTTTTTATATTTTTTGCAGTCCCTTCTTCCACCACACCAACAAGTAAAGGCATTACAGCATCAATAGTTGCTTTGGAACATATAGAAGGATTTATCACCTGAGCAGTATGTTCTTTAATTATTTTCCCATTACGACTGATTGCTGAAGTAAACATTGGCTTTACCATTTTTCCTTTATTGGCTACCGCATTATAGAAAGTAAGCATATGAATAGGAGTTAACTGCATTTCATAACCAATTGACATCCAAGGAAGAGTAACTCCTGACCAACTTCCTTTATTCGGAATTGGTGATTTTAAATTATTTGGAAAAGGCAATTCTAATTCCAAAGGGGTACTTAAGCCCATTTTATAAATCCTATCAGTAAATGCAGTAGGATTACTTTTATAATTATCAAAAATAATACGAGAAATACCAACATTAGAAGACTTTATAAAAGCGCGCTTAATGGTGATATTATCATACAACCCTAATTTAGAATCCTTCATTACCCTATCGTAAAAACTAAATTGCCCACCATAAGTTCTAACAGAATCCTCAACCTTAAAATAACCATCTTCTAATCCTGCAATTACTGAAGCTAACTTAAAGGTAGAGCCTGGTGAAACATGCTTAGCCATAGCAAAATTAAACAGCTCTCTCACACTTCCATCCTCCTGTTTTTTCAAGTTTGCAATTACCTTTACCTCTCCTGTTTCCACCTCCATCAACACCACACAACCCCAATCGGCATCATGATTCAGCAAGGTGTTTTCTAATGCTTTTTCAGCAACATCTTGCATATCTGTATTGATAGTAGTAATCACATTATTTCCAGCTCTTGGCAATCTATTTCCTTCTGCATCCTGTGGCACCCAAATTCCTTTCTCAATTTTTCGTTTCAAATGCTTACCATCAACTCCTGATAGAGTTTGATTAAATGCCCTTTCAATCCCTACAGGATTTACATTTCTTAACACACCTACTGTTCTTTGCGCCAATAACCCAAATGGCTTCTCTCTATTCGGCCTTTGTTCTGCTATTAAACCTCCTTTATATTGTCCTAATTTTAGTATTGGCATTTTCTTTAAAGCATTCAGTTCATTGTGCGTTACCTTGTTTTGTAATAAAATATACTTGTTCTTTTTTGCTCTTTTGGATTGATTTAAAAACAATTCATATTCTTCAGCTGTTTTATCTTCAAACAGATTAGACAACAAAACTGCAAGCTCAGCAACATTTTCTTTAAACAATAATTTTTTCATCACACTCATATCTAAGCGAACATCATAAAGCGGCATAGAGATTGCTAACAAAGCTCCGTCATCAGCAATAATATTTCCTCTTGGAGCTTCAACTGTAAAATATCTCGGCTGACTACTTGTATTTATTGATTCGCTAAATTGCTGTACAGTTACAATTTTTGAAACTATTCCTGCCGCAATAAGCATTACGAATAGGTAAAGTCCTATAATTCTAACATTCTTATTTTCTGTTTTTTTAGTCATTATTTCTTTCAATAATGATTGGTGGATTCAATGAAGTTTTTAAACCATTATCTGCTACAATTTCTTCAATAACTGACCTCCTGTACATGCTCATTAAATCAGACTTTGTAGTGATATAAACCAAGCGCAAATCTGCCACATCTTGCTCCAAAGCAATAGATTCCTTTAACAAGCGTTCAGCCCTAAAAGAAATTCTAATATTCAATAAAATAAGTAATACAATAAAAAATAAAAAAGGAATGTATTTTTGATTGTTTTGGTCCGCAATAAACTCCCCTTTTAAGATAGAGAACAATGAACTTTTATTTCCTTTTATTGTGTTCATTAACTTTTTTCAGCTATGCGTAATTTTGCACTTCTAGCTCTAGTGTTTTCTGCTATTTGCTCTTCTGTAGCTACTATTACTTTTCGTGTTATTTCTTTTAAATCTTTAATTGGATTTCCAAAAAAATCTTTTTCTAAATCACCTTCCAAATTTCCTTTCTTCATAAGATTTTTCACCATTCTGTCTTCCAGTGAATGATAAGAAAGCACCACTAAGCGCCCACCTTTATTCAACATATCAACTGCACTTAAAAGCATTTCTTCCAAAGCTTTCATTTCATCATTTACCTCAATACGAATAGCTTGAAAAATACGTGCCAAAAACTGATTTCTCTTTTTTTCAGGAACCATATGAGATACCACCTCAATCAATTGATTTGTAGTAATAATATCCTCAACTTCTCTAGCATTTATAATTTCTTTAGCAATAGACCTTGAGTTTCTGAGCTCACCATACTTAAATAAAACATTTGCCAAATCTTGCTGAGTATATTCATTCACTACACTTCTTGCCGACAAAGGCGAATTGATATTCATTCTCATATCCAACTCTCCATCAAAACGAATAGAGAAACCTCTTTCAGCAACATCAAACTGATGAGAGGAAACTCCCAAATCAGCTAGCAATCCATCTATCTTAAGAACACCTTCCATTCTTAAGAAATTTTTAAGATGCCTGAAGTTTGCATTAATCAACTTAAAAATATCACCTTCTAAAGCATTTTTATGCGCATTTTCATCCTGATCAAAAGCATATAACTTACCTCCATCAAGATGTTTTAAAATTAATTTGGAATGACCACCACCACCAAAGGTAACATCAACATAAATTCCTGTGGGCTTAATGCTTAACCCTTCAATACATTCGTTTAATAATACTGGGTTATGATATTCCATCCGAATCATCTTGAGGCTGATTCCCCATCACATCCTCAGCCAGATTTCCAAAATTAACTAGTGTTTCAGCTACAGAAGTCTCATATTTATCTTTATCCCAAATCTCTATCATATTTACTGAAGAAGACAAGACTAACTCCTTTTTCAAATCTGCAAATCCATACAAATCCTTAGGAATTAAAAATCGACCTGCACCATCTACCTCAACTACTTTTAATCCTGACATGTAGGATCTAATAAAATCATTATTCTTTTTAACAAAGCGATTCAACTTGTTTACTTGATTCACAACTTTCTCCCATTCTGACATGGGGTGAATCTCTAAACACTTATTAAAAACTGACCTCTTAATCACAAAGCCATCATTCATCACATTTTTCAATTGTTTTTTAAGGGCAGCAGGGAACATCACACGCCCTTTCTCGTCAGCTTTACATTCGTATGTTCCTATTACATTTATCACTTTAATTAACTTTGAATCCGGGTGCTAATATAAGTATAAATCCCACTTTATCCCACTCTATACCACTTTGTTGATAACTTTACCCATCCACTAACTTTTTACTCTATCTTCTTTCTAGTTAGTATAGTTAACAAATATTTTTGTTTCTTTGTAAATTAAAATCAGAACTCATATGGTTAAGGAAGAAGGAAAATTCAAATGGCTTGAAAAAGGAGATAAGGGAAAACCTATCATACTATTACATGGTTTGATGGGTGGAATTGAGAACTTTGGTGAGATGGTTGATTTTATTTCTAAAGAACACAAAGTTTACGGATTGGACCTTAAACTTTTTGAAGGAAGTATTCTTAAAGTTTCTGTCAAATCTTTAAGTGATTATTTATACGAATTTATGAATTACCTTGGGCTTTCGTCAGCAATATTACTTGGAAATTCAATGGGAGGGCATATTGCTCTTATTTTTTCAAAAAAACACCCTGAGATGGTGAGTGGTCTGGTACTTACAGGTAGTTCGGGATTATACGAAAACGCAATGGGAGATTCTTTCCCAAGAAGAGGAGATAAAAATTATATAAGAACAAAAACAGAAGAAGTATTCTACGATCCAAAAGTAGCAACTGATGAACTAGTTGATAAAATATTTGAAATTGCAAATAATCGTGTGTCAATTTTAAAACTATTAGGATATGCAAAATCAGCTATCAGACACAATATGGGGCAGGACCTACCTCATTTCAAGATACCTGTTTGTTTAATTTGGGGAGAGCACGATAAAGTAACTCCACCGAATGTTGCGGAAGAATTTCATGAATTATTACCAAATTCTGAGCTACATTGGATACCATTGTGTGGGCATGCGGCTATGTGGGAGCACCCTGAAGAATTTAGTAAAATCGTACTAAAATTCTTGAACGATAAATTTTAAATAATCATGAAAATTAAAACTGGTGAATTTGTAATTAGTAATGCTGATTACAAAACATGTCCTGCACCCAGAATGGCAGAATATGCTTTTATTGGAAGGTCTAATGTTGGAAAATCATCTTTAATAAATGCTTTAGTAAATCATAAGAATTTAGCTAAAACTTCAAGAAGACCAGGAAAAACTCAGCTCATCAATCATTTCATCATCAATAACGAATGGTATTTAGTCGATTTACCAGGGTTTGGATATGCGAAGGTTCCTAAAGCAATACGAGCAGAATTTCATGATATGATAAGTGAATATCTGCTTAACAGAACTAACCTAATGTGTCTGTTTGTATTAATTGATGCTAGACATAAACCGCAAGCAATTGACCAGGAATTCATGCATTGGCTAGCCGAAAAAGGCATTGCTTTTGTAATGGTCTTTACCAAAGCTGATAAACTAGGAAAAGTAGAGCTTGCCAAAAATATTGGCTCTTATAAAGTTGAAATGAAAAAAACTTGGGATGAATTACCTCAGATATTTATCACCTCAGCCGAAAAGAAAATAGGAACAACTGAAATTTCCACTTTTATTAAAAACCTAAATCCTCAATTTAAAGAGATTATTTAGTCCCTTTGATTTCCGTTTGTTCTGCAAAGAACTCGCAATAATCACGTAAAGCACTTGCCAATTTATCATGTCCTGTTGCTCGTTCCAAAGTAACTGCCATCCCCATCATAGTTTGATGATACATAATAAACATTTCATTCACAGTCATATCCTTAGTCCAAAGGTCAATACGTAAAGTCTCTTTAGTTTTAGCCGCCCAAGCAGACACCATTAAAGCTTTGATTTCCTTCTCATTTGCAGCGTCATCACTTGCATGCATTTCGATATTTAGAGGTAAATTATTGTCGTCTAACTCAAGTTCAAATTTTAAAGTCTGTTTCATTATACTATTTTGTAGGTTTATATTTTGATTGTTGTAAAAATTTTCTTGAATCTGTCAAATACATAAGTTCCTCAACATCAATTTCATTGTTACCCATGTATTCATTTACCATTTTATAACCAATATAGTAAGCTACTCTGCCTGGAGCTTGTGGTGGCATTCCTTTTGCAAAAGGAGAGTAATTTATAAAGGTTCTGAATTGTTGTTCGTCTTTGGAAAACAATAAATCTTCATGCACTATATACTGCCAAACACTTGCTTCATTTTCTACCACCCAATCCATTTGTTCAATCGTAAAACGAAACTTATCCTCCATTGAAAGATTAGGCAGCATTTTATCAATACAATACATTACTTTTCCTTTATAGATAAGTTGAGAAAGCAAGTCCCTCCCTCCTAAATATTCTTGAAAATATTCATTTATCCACACCTCCATTACATTAGAAGCAATAAACTTTTTTTGTTTTTGAAAACGTAAATAACTTGGATCTCCTAGTAAAGAATAGTACTTGCTATTTTGTCCTAAAAAGTTTTCCAAACCAATAGCAATATTATCATCATAAGTAACAACACCATAATTAAAACCTCCAAAAAAAGTAGTTATTTCAGGAATTGGGTAAGAAGGAAAGTCATCATGAAATTGCCAAAAAGCAGATTCTAATTCCTGCTCAATATTCGAAAAATCAGTAAACATTACAGCAACACTATCATAAGCTTCTCGCATATCTTTATGCTGAGTAAAAACAACAAGCTCTTGATTATACTGCTCATCCGTTAGGTTGCCTTTTTGCATAATCTGACTAGCAAACACCTCATCAAAAGCACCAAAATCATCTACCCACTTTGCAGATAGCTCAGTCACATTATCAGGAGTTATTTCAAATAGTGATTGTTCAAATCTATTCACTTTTAAATCTAGCTTTTCAGCATCAGAAGAAAGAGAGAAAAGCCAAGACGCTAACAAAAAAGTAGCAAGGGTAACTGAAAGAAATAAGACTATAGGTTTCATCTGGCAAATTAAGAAGTTTTCTTTTACATTTGCAAACAATTATGGAAACTACAGCAATAATAAATCACATTAGTGATTGGCTACTTAATTACGCCCAAAACACGCATGTTAAAGGATTTGTGATTGGGATTTCTGGTGGGATTGATTCTGCAATTACCTCAACGCTAGCAGCTAAAACAGGATTACCTTTACTTTGTGTGGAAATGCCAATACATCAAAACAACAAACAAGTAGATAGAGGATTGAAACACATTGATTGGTTAAAAGAGAATTTTGAAAATGTGAGGAGAGTGGAATTAGAACTCACTCCTGTTTTTGATCGCTTTATAAGTTTACTTCCTTTAGGAGAAGAAAAACATGAATTAGCTTTAGTGAACACAAGAGCAAGGCTAAGAATGACTACCCTCTATTATTTTGCACAAGCCAACAACTCATTAGTACTAGGTACAGGAAATAAAGTAGAGGATTTTGGAATTGGCTTCTTTACCAAATATGGTGATGGAGGAGTAGATATTAGCCCAATTGCTGATTTACTGAAAACTGAAGTATATACGCTTGGGAAGGAGCTTGGTATTGATACTGAAATACTAAAAGCTGCACCTACTGACGGCCTTTGGGGAGAAGATAAAACTGATGAAGATCAAATAGGCGCAAGCTACCAGGAACTAGAATGGGCAATGGCTTTTAGTGGCGATAAAAACGCCTTAACAACAAGAGAAAAACAAGTGCTTGACATTTACACTAAAATGAACAAAGCTAATCAACATAAAATGCATGCCATACCGGTTTGCAAAATTCCAAATACGCTTAAATAATTTATTTTTACTAACTTAGCGCCATACTAACTAAAAATTAAGATCATGGGAAATTTAGAAAAACCCTTAACATGGGGGCTCGTTATTGTTTTATTAGGCTATTTATTTGTTATTAATTGTGAATGTGGTGAAGAAAGTACTTGCACGCTAAACAATGGCTTTAATATAGGAATTGAAGATGATGCAATAGAGGTAAAGAAAAAAATAAGAGTAGAGATTCAAGTAGAGGATGAAAATCTTGATGTAGATAGTATAGTAGATACTGTGCTAGAGGATATTGAAATGGAAGGTGATGTTGACACCCTTATTGAAATCAATATTGACTTAACTGAAGATGAGGAAGAAACAACAACTGAAGAGTAATTTTTTTTAAAAAAGTAATCAAAACCCATTCTGTAAAAAGTGGTTTTTTTATTTCTTCAACCTCCCTTTTACAAAGGAAGTAATCATCAGCATAAAGGCCATAAAAACTGAGAGCCTTCCTATGTAATCGCCAAACTTACTATAAAAAGTAGTTTCATTATTCAAACTAATATTAGCAGTAATACAAATAGCTTCATCCCAGTTTGTACTTTCAATCACTTCACCATAAGGAGAAATAACACCAGAAATTCCTGTGTTAGCTGAACGAACAATCATTCTTCTTTGCTCAACCGCCCTAAGCCTAGCATACTCAAAATGCTGCTTATAGCCTGCAGTATTTTTCCACCAACCATCATTGGTTATAATCGCTATCAGGTTTGTATTTCCTTTTTGCAAATCACCATAAATACTTTCATAACAAATAAGTGGCTGTATGCTCATTTCATTAACTTCAAACTGATGCACTTTGTTTTTAGTTCCTAAAGAGCCGGAAGTCCCACCTAAATCCAACATGATACCAACCAATTTATCTAAAAGCTTTGGGAAGGGAGTTTTTTCAGCTCCAGGCACCAACTTGGTTTTATGATACACTTGCACCTCTCCAGAATCAGGAATAAAGACAGCTGAATTATAGGCGTCATAATAAACATGCTCATTTCTAATCTGGCGAGTAGTTGTCGTTTTTTGCTCTCCATGACTAAACATTTTATAAGTAGAAGCTCCTACTAAGATATTCAAATTAGGAAACTGTTTTTGCAATTCCTTAAACGCCCTGACACTATAAGTAGCTTCTAATTTATTTTCCCAAATTTCTTCTTGCAATGCTGTTTCAGGCCCAATTAAAAGTGTCGTATTCTGGGTTAATTTTGTTTTTGCTAAGACAATAAAATCAACCAACTGCTGATCATAGCCTACATTAAATTTATCAATATAAGGATCAACATTAGGTTGTGCAATTACAATTTCATGTGTACTTTTTTCCATTATCAAATCCTTAATTGCACCCAAATAAAAAGAAATTAATACAGGAACTACCAACACCAGAAAAGGGGAAATCCATTTTTGTTTATCTGATTCAGTAGTCCAAGCTTTAAATATCAAAATATTAACTAACAACACCCAAAGCGAACCACCCAAAACACCCGTATATTCATACCACTGAACAATACTAGGTACATTAGCAAAAACATTCCCAAGAGTTAGCCATGGCCATGACAAATCCCAATGCAGGTGCAGGTATTCAAAAGACAACCAACACACAATAAATCCCAAATAACCCAACCTTGGTTTTATTGATTTTTTAATTTTATGAAAAACATAAAAAGCAAAAGCCATTAACAAAGAATTAAGCAAGAAGGCGACAACCGAACCTACAGCAGTAGCTTGCCACACCCAGTAGGTTGTGATTAGATTAAAAATAAAAAAAGCAAGATATCCATACCCAAAAACAGATTTTCTTTTTTCAGAACTTTCCTCTAACATTAACAGAGGAAGAAAAGCAAAAAAGATAAGTGGGAAAACACCTATTGACGGCCAAGAAAATGCCAATAATAATCCGCTAGATACTGCTGCAAATAGTTTTTTCATAATGGTTACAAATATTATCATATTTTTGCTGATATGAATGCAATAAAAAGAAATATCCCAAATATAATTACCCTTGCCAATTTAACCTGTGGTCTGTTGTCCATTATTTTTGCTTTTCAAGGGAATTTAAAACTGGCTTCCCTTTACATTTTTGCAAGTGCTTTTTTCGACTTTTTTGATGGACTAGCAGCACGCCTTTTAAAAGTACACGGAAAGCTAGGGAAACAATTGGATTCAATGGCAGACATAGTTGCTTTCGGAGTAGCACCTGGTTTTATTCTTTTTCATTTCATGTACGAATTAAACCATGATATAATTTTCAAAATTGCAACTAATGACAATCTATTTTTTCCGGAATTACTTGCTTTACTTATCCCCATCTTTTCAGCTTACAGATTAGCCAACTTTAATATCGACACTAAACAAACCACCTCTTTTATTGGCTTACCTACTCCAACACTCGCTATTTTTGTTGCAGCATTACCCCTTATTGATAATCAATTTCCAATGTTTGTCAACCTACAATTCCTAACAATCATTTCAGTAGTTTTTCCTTTACTTCTTGTTGTTAAGATGCCTTTATTTTCTCTTAAATACAGTAAGAATGAAGACCTGAATACTAGGTTAAATATATTTAGGATAATATTAATTTTAAGCACTGTAATATTATTCTTTGTTATTCAGTTTGCTGCTATCCCTTTTATTGTAATTTTGTATCTGATTTTATCACTATTAAATAATATACTATAATTATGAAGTTCAAAGCAGAAATAGATGTAATGCCACTTAAATCATTATTAGACCCACAAGGAAAAGCAGTTAGTGCTAGTATGGGAAATGTTGGTTTAGCAGAAATCGAAAATGTAAGAATTGGCAAACACATTGCATTAGAAATTGAAGCTAGTAGCAGAGAGATTGCTTCTGAAAAGGTAGAACAAGCTTGCAAAAAAATGCTCTGCAATCAAATTATGGAATCATTTGAACTTACACTAACTGAGGTTTAGTTGTCTGAAGATCAAAACTCTATTGACTAAAATTCAATAGTGTGGCGGACTTGCCTTATCTTCTAAGCTCAAAGTTTTCACCCAAGTACACTTTTCTTACCTGCTCGTCAGCTGCTAATTCTTCAGCGGTACCTTGTTTTAGAATATTTCCCTCAAACAACAAGTAAGCTCTATCGGTAATTTTTAAGGTTTCATGTACATTATGGTCGGTAATTAATATCCCAATATTTTTATCTTTCAGTTTTGCAACAATTTGCTGAATATCCTCAACTGCAATAGGGTCAACGCCTGCAAAAGGCTCATCCAACAAAATAAACTTTGGATTAGTTGCCAGAGATCTAGCAATTTCAGTTCTTCTTCTCTCTCCTCCTGAAAGTAAATCACCCATATTCTTGCGTACATGCTGCAAACTAAATTCATCCAATAAGGATTCACATTTTTCAAGCTGTTCGTTTTTGGAAAGCTTTGTCATTTCAAGTACAGAAAGTATATTATCTTCAACCGACATTTTTCTAAATACTGATGCTTCTTGGGATAAATACCCTACTCCCATTTGAGCACGCTTGTACATAGGTAATTTGGTAATGTCAGTATCATCTAAATAAACATACCCTTCATTGGGCTTTACCAAACCAACCATCATATAAAAAGAAGTAGTTTTTCCTGCACCATTGGGCCCTAAAAGACCAACAATTTCGCCTTGCTGCACCTCAACAGAAACGCCTTTAACTACCGCTTTTTTTCCATAATACTTTATGATATTATCTGCTCTTAAAATCATGTTTTTTTCTTTTCTTGATTCTTAATAACTCTAGCTGAAATTTTAATACTTAGTTCATATAATATGATTAACGGAAAAGAAACCAGAATTTGTGATGTAATATCAGGAGGAGTAATTATTGCAGATAAAATAAGGGTAACCACCATAGCGTGCTTACGGTAAACACGCATGAAATCAGGAGTTAAAAAACCTATTTTTGTTAAAAAATACACTAAAATTGGTAATTCAAAAATAATACCGTTTGCCAAACTAACTGTGGTGACTGTTGAAATAAATGAGGTTAAACTAATATTATTACCAACCATATCACTTACTTGGTAAGACCCTAAAAAATTCACTGAAAGTGGTGCAATTACATAATAGCCAAATAATACTCCAAACGCAAACAATACTGAACTGAAAAATACTACTCCTCTTGCTAGTTTTGTTTCCGAATTGTAAAGTGCAGGACTTATAAAACGCCATAATTCCCAAAAAACATAAGGAAATGCAACAATAAATCCTGCAAAAATAGAAGTAGTAATATGAGTTGAAAACTGTCCACTCATACTTATGTTCATTAAAGTAAAGGGAGAATCTTTCATACAAAGAGCATCATTTAATCCCAAAAAGTTGGAGATGCCACATAAAGCACGATAAGTAGGAAAGTCAGGCTTTTTAGGACCTAAAAGAATCAGATCAAAAACGATCTCCTTATAAATAAAAGCAATAACAGCAAAAAATATAATTGCTCCTGCCGAACGAATAAGGTGCCACCTAAAAATTTCAAGATGATCTAAGAATGACATTTCCTTTTCTTGCTCTTTCATTAAATCACTCCTTCTTTTATAATTTCATGAATATGTACGACACCAACATAATTAGCATTATTCATCACTATCATTTGACTAATATTATTTTGTTCCATTAATTGCAAAGCATCATAAGCTAAAGTGTTTATATCAATCGTTTTAGGGTTAACACACATAATATCATTAGCTGTTAGGTTAGTAAACGAATCTCCTTTCTCTAGCATTCTTCTCAAATCACCATCTGTAATAATACCTTTTAATATGTTATTTTGAAGCACTGCTGTTGCTCCTAATCGTTTTTTAGAAATCTCAATTATTACCTGATTGATAGTTGCATCTGCATTAACAGATGGATTACTATTTTCATTCAGTATATCTGCTAATTTCAAATATAATCTTTTCCCCAATGTTCCTCCAGGATGAAAACGAGCAAAATCTTTATTCGTAAAATCCTTACAAGCCAATAAAGTAACGGCTAAAGCATCTCCCATTACTAATTGTGCCGTAGTTGATGTAGTTGGTGTTAAATTATTAGGACAGGCCTCTTTTTCCACACTAACATCTAAAACAAAGTCCGATTCTTTAGCTAAAAAAGAATTCATATTTCCAGTAAGTCCAATCATAGGATTCCCCATATTTTTAATAAAAGGTAAAAGGGTTTTTATCTCACGTGTATTTCCACTTTTAGAGATACACAATACAATATCTCCTTTTTGAACATTCCCTAGATCGCCATGAATAGCATCAGCAGCATGTAAGAATACAGATGGCTGTCCAGTGGAATTAAAAGTAGCCACCATTTTGTTTGCAATATTAGCACTCTTACCAATTCCAGCAACAATTAAACGGCCTTTGATCTTCATAATCAGTTTAATAACAGCAACAAAATCATCATTGATGCTGTTTTCTAAATTCTGAATTACCTTTGCTTCTAATGCAACAGTATCTTTAGCAATTTTTTTTATCTCAGTTGAAGATTTCATAAAAATAAAATAGTATATTCGTTGTTAAAATCAAGAACAAAAGTATTACTTTTATATTAAGAATGAGCATTTCTAAAGAAACACTAAACAAAAACCTAAAAAGCATATTTGGCTTCAATAGCTTTAGGGCAGACCAAGAGGATATCATTCTTAACCTCCTAGAAGGAAAAGATAGTATGGTAATAATGCCTACAGGTGGAGGGAAATCCATGTGTTATCAATTACCAGCATTAATATCAGACGGATGTGCAATTGTGGTATCACCACTTATTGCTCTTATGAAAAATCAAGTAGATGTGTTAAGAGGATACTATCAAAATGATAATATTGCCCACGTACTCAATTCTTCATTAACAAAAATGCAAACCAATCAAGTAAAAGAAGATATAAAATCAGGGAAAACAAAACTATTGTATGTTGCCCCCGAATCCTTAGTTAAAACTGAGAATACAGAATTTTTCAGATCAGTGAAAATTTCATTTTATGCTATTGATGAAGCTCATTGTATTTCAGAATGGGGACATGATTTTAGACCAGAATATCGTAAATTAAAAAAAATAATTGACAATATAGGACAGGCTCCTATAATTGCACTTACTGCTACTGCAACCCCTAAAGTAAGGCAAGATATAATGAAGAATCTTAAAATAAATGATGGGAAATTATATCTTGATTCATTCAACAGAAGTAATCTTTTTTATGAAATACGTCCTAAAAAAGATGTTGCCAAACAAATCATACAATATATAAGTACACGAAAAGGAGAATCGGGAATTATATACTGCCTTAGTAGAAAAAAAGTGGAGGAAATAGCAGAAACGCTACAGATAAACGGAATAAAAGCATTGCCTTATCACGCAGGATTAGAAGCAAAAAAGAGAATTGCACATCAAGAAGCATTTTTAATGGATGATTGTGATGTTATAGTGGCAACTATTGCCTTTGGGATGGGAATTGATAAACCAGATATCAGATATGTAGTACACCATGATATCCCTAAAAGCTTAGAAGGATATTACCAAGAAACTGGACGTGCGGGTAGAGATGGTGGAAAAGGAAATTTAATTACTTTCTATGATTATAAGGATATTGAAAAATTAGAAAAATTTCTACAAGGAAAACCAGTTGCTGAACAAGAAGTTGGTCGATTACTCATAATGGAAACCATTGCTTTTTCTGAAACTTCCATGTGTAGAAGAAAATACTTACTCCACTATTTTGGTGAAGAATTTGATGCAGTTAAATGCAATAATATGTGCGACAACTGCAAGAATCCTAAAGAAAAAACAGAAGGAAAAAAATATGTTAAACTCTTGCTTGAAGGAGTATTTGCTTGCCGTGAACGATTCAAGCCAAAAGAAATGGCCAACATCATGATAGGAGATAGCAATTCGCTTATCAAACAACATATGTCACAGATTGAATATGTATTTGGTTCAGGAAAAGATAAATCAAAAGGCTTTTGGCATTCGATAATAAGACAAGTATATGTAAAACAACTACTGACTAAAGAAATTGAAAGCTACGGTACACTTAAAATTACTGAGGCAGGGAAAGAGTATCTTAAAAACCCATATAGTTTTGAGATAACGGAAGATCATGACTATGATAATATGAATGTTTCTGACAATAGTCAGCAAAAAGGAATAGCAATAGATCAGGTACTTTTCAATATACTCAAAGATTTAAGAAAAAAAGTAGGGAAAGAAATAGGCCTTCCTCCTGCTATCATATTTATGGAACCTTCTTTAATTGACATGGCTAATCAGTACCCGATAACAATTGAAGAAATGGCACAAGTCCAAGGTGTAGGACTAGGGAAAGCTGAAAAATATGGGCAAGATTTCATTAATACAATCAAGGAATATGTTGATAAAAACGAAATTGATCGCCCACAAGATATTGTTGTCAGAACTGTAGCCAACACAAAATCAAATAAAATATATATCATACAATCGCTAGATAAAAAATTATGGATTGATGATATTGCAAAAGGAAAAGGACTTAGCCGAGTTGAACTACTTACCGAAATGGAAGAGATAGTTGAAAAAGGAACTCGCCTTAACTTAGATCATATTATCTTAGATATGATGGAAGAAAATGAACGAGAAGATATTCATGATTTCTTTAAAAATACAGAAGAATTTTCGTTTGATGAAGCTAGAGTTGAGTTTGATGAAGATGAATTTAATGATGACGAGATTCGCCTGTTAAGGATTGACTTTATATCAAAAATAGCAAACTAATGAATACCCTTATTTTATCCAGCTCATTATCCGAAAATTCACGTTCGTATTTGTTATGTAAAGCAGTAGAGCAAGAATTAATTTCAAAAGGAAACAATATCACTTTTGTTGATGCAAAAGAAATTCCTATGCAACCCTACCATAGAGAAACAAGTGAGGAAATAAAAGCACTTAGCGAGCAGATTGTAAAAGTGGACAACATTATAATTGGTATGGGTGTACATTGCTATAGCATTAATGATTGCTTAAAAGTTTTACTAGAAGGTTGTTTTGGAAAAGCAACAGGGAAATTTTTTGGCATACTATGTGCTGCTGGAGGTGAAAGGAGCTACCTTGTAACACAACACCTTACCCAAATATGTATGAATGAATGGCGTATGATGCAGTTGCCAAGAGTTGTTTATGCTACAGGTAAAGATTTTACAGAAGATACCATTACATCAAAAGAAGTCTTGGAAAGAATAGACATCTTTTCAGAAGAATTCCATACGATTGGGAATAAATTACTAGCTTAATTTTTAATGGCTAGATAAGCCATTAGTCCCATACCCACTTTCAAGGAAGATTCGTCAATATTGAAACGAGAAGTGTGCAAACCATGGATAATTCCCTTGCTTCTGTTAGCTGTACCTAAACGATAAAAACAAGAAGGAACCTGGTGAGAATAATACGAAAAATCCTCGGCAGTCATTCTTATAGGTAAATCAATTACATTTTCTGCCCCCATATATTCTTTTGCAAAAGAAATTGACTTTTTAGTTACTCCTTCATCATTCACCAAACACGGATAACCCTTACGAATATCAAAATCAATTGTCAAACTATAAGTTTCAGCTATATTGTTAGCTATTGCTAGCATTTCTTCATGAGTCTTTATTCTAAAATCTTCATCCATTACTCGAAAAGTCCCTTTGAGTTTTATCAGTTCAGGAATAATATTAGTTGAGCCTAAACCCTCAATAAATCCGATTGCCAAAACACAAGGTATGTCTTTCTCTTTCTTTGAAAATTCATCTAGGGCAGTGATTAATTTGGCAGCTGCAAGTAAAGGGCTATTATATTTTTCGGGTAATGCAGCATGCCCTCCTTTTCCTCTAATTGTAATATGCAATTCATCTGTTGAAGCCATATATTTTCCTGGTCGAAAACCTATTTTTCCCACTTCTAAATCAGGGAATACATGTTGCCCAATCATTTTTTCTACATGAGGATTTTCAAGCACACCCTCTTTTATCATTTGTTGAGCTCCACCAGGCAGCATCTCCTCAGCAGGCTGAAAGATAAATTTCAAACTTCCCTCCCATTCTTTTTTTAAAGCATTTAAAATATTGATAGCACCCAACAAAGATGCCGTATGTGCGTCATGACCACAGGCGTGCATTACCCCATTATTTATCGAACAATAGTCAACTTCATTTTCCTCAATAATAGGTAAGGCATCAAAATCGGCACGCAAAGCAAGTGTTTTTGAACTTGGATTATTTCCTTGCAATAAAACTACAATACCAGTATCAGCAATATACTCAGTAAAAGGAATTTTCCAACCAGTAAGTACTGACTTTATATAAGCTGAAGTTTTATGTTCTTTAAAAGATAGTTCAGGGTTTTTATGGATATGCCTTCTGATAGAGACAACCTCATCAAAAGTACTTTCAGCTAATTGTTTTATTTTATTTATCATTTTGAAAAAACAAGTTTAAATCCACCAATCAACATAACAACACCAAATACACGCCTAACCGTTTTAGGTGGTAAACTCAAAGACAATTTAGAGCCTAAATAACCCCCAACAACAAAAGTAAGAGCAATAACAACTGCATATTCCCACTTAACATATCCTTGCTTAAAATAGTTCATGGCAGCCAAAATACCAATAGGAGGCAACATAGCAAACAAGGCTGTTCCTTGAGCTTGATGCTGATTTAAACCCAATAACATAATCAATAGTGGTATCATTATAATACCGCCACCAACACCAACCAAACCACTTAAGATTCCAGCCAGTAAACCAATAATAATCAGGATTATAAAAGTTGAAACACTCATACTACAAATGTAAAAAGGAAAAACAGGTGCAGGCAAGCGAAAACGGATAGTTTTAACAGACTAATTAACATACCTTTGCCATAAGAAAGACATTAAAAAAATAAAAACAATAGCAATGAAAGTTAAATCCTTCACCTTTAATCAATTTCAAGAAAACACTTTTGTAGTCTATGACAATACTAAAGAGTGTCTAATTATAGATCCAGGCTGTTATAGTGAAAACGAGAGAACAGAATTAAGGACATTCATAATGAGTGAAGGACTAAAACCAGTAAAACTGATAAACACACATTGTCATATTGACCATGTGCTTGGAAACAAGTTCGTTAGTGAACTATGGGATTTAGAACTCTATATCCATAAAGAAGACCTGCCAGTACTTGAAAATGTAAAAGATATTTCAGGTTTTTTTGGATTTGAAAATTATGAAAGATCACCTTCTCCAAAACATTTTTTGGCTCAAGGAGATACCCTAAATTTTGG